>NZ_JAENYR010000107.1 GCF_016841685.1 Thiohalomonas denitrificans | reverse complement strand
CACACGACTGCATGGATGCAGGAGGTAGAGCAACGCATGGAGCAGTTGCCGAGAGCACAAAAACAAAAAGTCATCTGTGTCCTCCGTGGTTGATCAAGCCATCACCCGGGACGAAGGACCCGGCCCGAAAGGTCGCGGATCTCACTGGGCCGCTTGCGCCCGCCCAACTCACCGGGGACGATCAAATCAATATCCTTGCCAAAGATACGCCGTACCTCGAAAGCACTGACGGCGGGGCGGCCGCCGCTGCGATTGGCGCTTGTTGAAACCAGCGGCATCCCCGCGGTCCTGCACAGGGACTGGACCACCGGATGATCGGAGACGCGAACCGCCAGCGTCGCATGTCGTCCCCGTAGCCAGGGGGGGGCCGAAGAACGCGCGGGCAGCAGCCAGGTGACCGGTCCCGGCCAGCTGGCGAGCACACGCGATCGGGCCTCCGGGTCCAGCGGCGCCAGCCAGGGCTCGAGCTGACGGAATTCGGCTGCGACCAGAATCAGGCCTTTCGCCGCGGCACGACCCTTGAGACGGAAGATGGCTTCGATGGCGGACGGATTGGCCGGATCACAGCCGAGTCCCCAGACCCCTTCGGTCGGGTAGGCAATGATGCCGCCGGATTGCAGGACCCTGCGCGCCATTCGCAGCCGGTGGGCACTTGGGGATCTCACCTGACGCCTCTTTTCTGAATAACCACTGAGAACACTGAGGACCCAAAGAAACTGCCGGATAGCAACCGAACGCCGGGGGCCGCTTAGCTTCCGGAATCCCTAACTGCTCGCCCGGTTGATCATGCGCGGCATAGGAGATTCGTCATCCCCTGTCACCCCCGCGCAGGCGGGGGGCAGGCGGGGATCCATTTTGAGCCATGCCCCTGCTCTCTGGATTCCCGCCTCCGCGGGAATGACGGGGGAGTGAGCAGTTACCCGGAATCAATTCTCTGCGTACTCTGCGCCTCTGTGGTGCAAAAAGTCAGTTGGCCGCCTTGCGCTGCTCATCCTCCGTCGGCTCCTCATCCTTCTCCTCCGCCGGCTCGGCGAAATCGCACTCCTTGCGCGGACAGACCTTCTCGGTGCCCCGCCGCTTGGTGGTCTTGATGGTGAGTACCGGCCAGTGGCACTTGGGGCAGGCTTCGGCCACCGGAGGGCTCCATACCGCATAGCTGCAGTCGGGATAACGGGAGCAGGAGTAAAAGGTCTTGCCACTGCGCGAGCGCCGCTCCAGCAGCGAGCCCTTGTGACACTCGGGGCACTCGACGCCGGTATCGGCCGGTTTCTCCAACGGCTCGATATAACGGCACTTGGGGTAGCTCGAACAGCCTATAAACTTACCGTAGCGTCCGGAACGGATAATCAGTTCCGAGTCGCATTTGGGGCAGGTCCGCCCCTCCACCTTCTCGGGCTCGGTAGCGGCCTGATCGGCACTCTCACCCAGATTGCGGGTGTAATCGCACTCGGGATAGGCGGTACAGCCGATGAAGCGCCCGCGGCGTCCCAAACGGATGGAGAGCGGTTGACCGCACTTGGGGCACTTCTCGTCCAACTCTTCCTGGGTCACATCCTTGCGCTGAACGCTCTTCTCCTTGTCCTCCACCAACTCGTGAAACGGTTTCCAGAAACGGTGCATGATGGGCACCCATTCCGCTTCACCGCGCGAAATGGCGTCCAGTTCATCCTCCAGCTTCGCTGTGAAATCGTAATCCACATAGTTGGTGAAGTGCTGGGTAAGGAACTTGTTCACCACCCGGCCCACATCGGTGGGGATAAAGCGCTTCTTGTCCATCTCCACGTATTCACGCTGCTGCAGGGTGGAGATGATCGAGGCGTAGGTGGAGGGCCGACCGATACCGTGCTCCTCCAGGGTCTTGACCAGGCTCGCCTCGGTATAGCGCGGGGGTGGCTCGGTAAAGTGCTGCTCGGGACGGATGCCGAGCAGATCGACCTTTTCGCCCTCTAGCAGCGGTGGCAGCAGCTTGCCCTCTTCCTCTTTGTCCTTCTTGTCGTCCACACTCTCCTGGTAGACAGCCATGAACCCCGGATTGACCACCGTCGAGCCGTTGGCGCGGAACACATTGCCTTCGCCGCAGACCAGGTTGACACCCACGGTGTCGATGGTCGCGTGGATCATCTGGCAGGCCACCGTACGTTTCCAGATCAGCTCGTAGAGCTTGGCCTGGTCTTTGGAGAGATAGCCCTTGATGGATTCGGGCACGTGCGTGATACCGGTGGGGCGGATCGCCTCGTGCGCCTCCTGGGCATTTTTGGCCTTGGTCTTGAAGAGCCGCGGCTCCTTGGGAATATTGTCCGAGCCGTAGCGTTGGCCGATGAAGTCGCGGATCTCGCCGATCGCTTCCTGGGCGAGGTTGACCGAATCGGTACGCATGTAGGTGATCAAGCCCACTGTTTCGCCACCGAGGTCGATACCCTCGTACAGTTGCTGGGCCGTACGCATGGTGCGCTGGGCGGTGTAACCGAGCTTGCGCGACGCCTCCTGCTGGAGCGTCGAGGTGGTGAAGGGCGCGGCGGGATTACGGCGGCGCTGCTTCTTCTCCACCTTGTCGACGGTCAGCCGACCGTCGGCGGCCTTCAGCAGGTTTCTCTCCCAATCGTGGGCGGTATCGCCATCCTCGACACTGAACTGATTGAGCTTGTCGCCCGCGTACTGTGTGAGCTTGGCGGCGAAGTTCTGGCCTTTGCTGGAGACGTCGGCCTCCAGGCTCCAGTACTCCCGGGACTGGAAGCGTTCGATCTCCTCTTCGCGCTCGACAATCATCCGTAGCGCGGGACTCTGCACCCGGCCCGCGGAGAGGCCGCGGCGGATTTTCTTCCACAGCAGCGGCGAGAGATTGAAGCCCACCAGATAGTCCAGCGCACGGCGGGCCTGCTGGGCATTGATCAGATCCAGGGAGAGCTCCCGCGGATGCGCGACCGCATCCCGGACGGCGCCCTTGGTGATCTCGTTGAAGACCACCCGGCCCACTTCCTTGTCCTTGAGCAGCTTGCGTTCTTTCAGGAGTTCATACAGGTGCCAGGAGATGGCCTCACCCTCGCGATCCGGGTCAGTCGCGAGATAGAGCGCATCGGCCTTTTTTAGGGCCTTGGCGATGGCATCGACATGCTTGGCGTTTCGGTCGATCACCTGATAGCGCATGGCGAAGTCGTGCTCGGGGTCGACTGCCCCCTCCTTCGGCAGCAGATCGCGCACGTGCCCATACGAGGCCAGGACCTCGAAGTCCTTGCCCAGGTATTTCTTGATGGTCTTCGCCTTGGCCGGCGATTCAACGATTACCAGGTTTTTGGTCATACGGTTCGCTCGTTATAGAGAGCCCGGCGCTCCCGCCGGGCCGAGGCTGTTGTTGCCCTTAGTGATCCAATACGCCGGGAAGTTCGGTTCTTTCCTCTCGGCAGCCTGCTGAACCGAACCCGAATTTCCCTGAGCCCTAAACAGCAATGCCCGCGGCAGCGGGCATTGAAAGCGGGTCCCGACGACGGAGTCTAGTGCACTGTTGCATGCTTGTCGGTGCTTTCAGCGAGTCGCTGGCCGGCCAGACCGCTCCTGCGCATCCCTGCGCCCGTGGCATTCGTGCATCCATGCACATCATGCAAGGCGCGTTTCGCAGGGAATGGCGAGCCCTTTGAAGTGCAGGGACGCACAAATGCCGCGGGCGCATGGATGCGCAAGAGCGGCCCAAGAAAGGCAACGCCGCAGATGGCCGGCCAGCGGCTCGCCCGAAGGGAGCCCCCCAAAAACGCCATGACGGCGTTGCAGCGCTTGACAAGGGAGTAACCATTGCCTGCGCGCTGCGCCTTGTCCTGACGCTTTTGGGGGGCTCTGAAAGTATCGCCAAGCATGCAACAGTACACTAGTGCAGCAAGCCCGCCATTTCATCCAGTACCAGGTCTTCCATCCAGGCCACGGCCGCCTCCTGGCCGGGCTGATTGAATAGCACCATCAGCACGACCCACTTGAGCTGATCGAGGTCACTGTCGTCACTGTCCAGGGCCATCACCCGGTCGATGACCATCTCCCGCGTGCCATGATCGAGGACACCCATCTGTTCGAGGAACAGTAGAAAACCCCGGCACTCGCTGTCCAGCCGCTCGCATTCCGGATCGGAGTAGATGCGCACCGACTGCTGGTTGGCGAGCGGGTAGGAGTCCGGACTGTCCTGCATCGTTGCCAGACCTTCCAGCCAATCAAACGCCTTGCCGATTTCGCTCTGTCGAAAACCGGCCTGGGTCAGTTCGCTACGAAGGGTTTCACGATCCGCCTCCAGATCGCCGTCGTCGTCGTAGACATAGTTTTCGAATAGATACAGCAGAATCTCGAAAACGTCTTGTTTCATCTCACTCTCTCTTGACGGTACGGGCGTAGCCGCCAGCGACGGAGACCACGTACCCCTGCAGTTCCAGGAGCAACAGCATGGAGGAAACCGAATGGGCCGTCAATCCGCTGCGCTCGACCAATCGGTCGACGCTGGTGGGACTGTGATCCAGGCACACCAGTAGATTCCGGTGCTCCTGATCCAGCTCCGGAGCCGGTTGCCGAGGGCCTGCTTCGGGCCCCTGCAACGGCTCTCTCAGTATCGCTTCGAGCTGCGGTGCAAGCTCCTCGAGGATGTCCTGTGCGGTCTCCACCAGCTTGGCACCATCGCGGATGAGACGGTGGCACCCCCGCGCCAACGGGTTGTGAATGGAGCCGGGCACCGCAAACACCTCCCTGCCCTGCTCATTGGCCTGGCGTGCGGTGATCAGCGAACCGGAGCGCGGGGCCGCTTCCACCACCAGGGTACCGAGTGAGAGTCCGCTGATGATTCGGTTGCGGCGGGGGAAATGGCCCGGCAGCGGTGCCGTCCCCGGCGGGAATTCCGACACCAGCGTACTGCCGGCCTCGACGACGGCATGGGCGAGTTCCCGGTGCCGTGCCGGATAGACCCGGTCGAGACCGGTACCAAACACGGCAACCGTGCTCCCTTCGGCCGCCAGCGCGCCGCGATGCGCGGCGGCATCGATGCCGAGGGCGAGCCCGCCGGTGACGGTCAGCCCCACACCCGCCAGGTGGTGCGCGAACTCTCGTGCCGTTTCGGCCCCCAGCGGGGTCGGATTACGACTGCCGACTATGGCCAGTTGCGGCCCGGTCAGCAGGGCGGCGTCTCCGCGAACAAAAAGGACCGGAGGCGCATCGGCAACAGTGGCAAGCCGCTCGGGGTACTCGGGTTCGCCCTGGAGGAGCAATCGGCAGCCGGGCTCTTCGGACCAGACGAGATCCCGTTCCACCGCGGCCCAATCCGGTTCACGCAAATAGGTACCGAGCGCCCCCTGTTCACGCCCCTCGCGGAACACGGCAGCGGCACTGCCGTAGCGCCCGAGCAACCCGGAAAAGGCCACAGGACCCACACCCGGCGCATGCAGTAGTGCCAGCCGGTAGTGCAATTCCTCCCTGTCAGTGCTGGCTGGCAAGAGATGCAGCTCCTTCGTGGTTCGGGTTATTCCAGAAAGGCTGGTCACCGCAGAGACACGCAGAGGTATGCGGAGCAATCACGGGAGCAAAGGCCTTCGCGTTTTCGTTCCGCCTCGCGCAACGCATCCCTGAACCTGGGCGAACTCTGCGTCCCCGCGGTGCGAAGATCCCTTCCCGGTTAACGCATTGAGATGATGTTATGGATTGGTCACCCGATCCAGCACGTGCATCGTCCGGGTCGCCTCCATTACCAGCGCATAGCTCATCTTCTCGAAGGGGCGGAAAACCATCATCACGCCGGCATACTGCTCCGGCAGAGTGACGCGGCCCCAGGTATGCGGATCGGGTACCGTTTTGCCCTGCTGGTAGACCGAGAGTACATGACCCGCTTCCATCCCCTCACGCAGCCCCAGATTGACTGCCACCACCTGGTACTGACCGATCTGCGAGACGCCGTCGACCACCGCAATGATCCGGCCGCTGACGTCGTTCTCGGGTGGCCGCGGAATGAAATTGGCGGTGATGCGCTCCTCGGGGCCCGGAAGCAACCGATCGCCGTTCAAGGCCTCCCGCCGGGATTCGGTGACAAGCAGTGTTGCGGGGTCACCGAACTGCTGGACCTTGGCATCGGCGACATGGATCGCCTCGTAGCCGAGCAACTCGCCGAACCAGCCCGGGTTCCGGTAGGCCTGACCCTTGCGCAGCACCACGTAACTGGTCGCATCCGGCTCATTGAGGCCGCGCGCGTAGACGCTGTTGCCGGTGGCCGCCATCAGATGTTCGTCAGCCGTAGCGACGATGTAGGGAGCCGCATTCAGCTCTTCCTCATCCAGGACCCTTGGCCGCTGCAGGAAGGGACGGATTGCATCCAGAGGGATCGTGGCAATAGCCTGTTCGAGCTCCTCGACACGTATTTTGGGCGAAAGCCGCTCGCCCGGGAGCCGCTTTTCGGCCCGCTGAACTTCAAGGGTCGGCTGTCCCTCTATATATACCAGTATGAGGACGTCGCCCGGATAGATTAGGTGCGGGTTCTCGATAAAGGAGTTGTTCTGCCACAGTTCGGGCCAGCGCCAGGGATCCCGAAGGAAATGGCCGGCGATATCCCACAACGTATCGCCCTTTTTGACCACGTAACGCTCGGGATAGTCGCGCTTGAGCACGATGGGTTCCGGGTCCGAGGCAGGAGTGAACGATTCGGTTGTGGCGACGGGCTCGCGGTCGATCGACGCTGCTGCCGGGACTTCCGGTGGGGCACTGGCACAGCCGTAAAGCAGCGCAGCCACCGCTATTGGCAGCAATGCGCGAAATGTGGGGTTATCCATGGACATCCCTTCGGTTAGGCAACCTCTGCGGAGTTTATCGGAAAACGAACCGCGTCGACAGTATGAGCGTCACAATGGCGAATTCAGTATGATCGGGTTACCGGGGTCTGCCGGAGCAACCCCCAACAGACCGGAACATCAGTTATGGCGATTTTGAACATCCTGCATTTTCCCGACCCGCGGCTGCGGAACCGGGCTGAACCGGTGGAGTCGGTCGATGGTGAGATCAGGCAACTGGCCGACGACATGCTGGAGACCATGTACGACGCACCCGGTATCGGGCTCGCCGCGACCCAGGTCGATGTTGCCAGGCAACTGGTGGTGGTCGACATCTCCGAAGAGCGCGACGATCCGCTGGTTTTGATCAACGCGAAAATCCTCGAAAAGGACGGCATCGAAGAGATGGAAGAGGGCTGCCTGTCGGTGCCGGGTTTCTTTGAAAAGGTGCAGCGTGCCGACCGTGTCAAGGTCCGGGCCATCGACCTCGACGGGAAGAGCTTCGAGATGGAGGCGGAGGGGCTGCTCGCCGTCTGCATTCAACATGAACTGGATCACCTGGAAGGCAAGCTGTTCGTTGATTACCTCTCCAGTCTGAAACGGCAGCGCATCCAGAAGAAACTCGAAAAGCAGCGCCGCCAGACCATGTAGATCCGAAAAATTCGCCAGTTCATTTCGCAGCTTCCGCCGCTCCTGCGAGGACCGGGCCACTGTACCGGGGCAGGAGCGGCGGGCAGGTCTATCGCCCCTCCCGTACAAACAATAGATTCCAATGCCAGAACCATTAAACATCGTCTTCGCCGGCACACCAGACTTTGCCGCCGCCTCGCTCCGGGCCCTGCTCGACTCCCGGCATCGCGTCGTGGCGGTCTATACGCAGCCCGACCGGCCGGCGGGCCGCGGCCGCAAGCTGAAGGCCAGTCCCGTAAAGCAACTGGCGCAGGAATACGGCTTGCCCGTCTATCAGCCGGTCAGCCTGAAGGATCCCGACGAGCAGAAGCGCCTCGCTATGCTGGCCCCGGATGTGATGGTGGTGGCCGCCTATGGCCTGATGCTGCCGAAAGCGGTGCTGGAGATCCCGCGCCATGGCTGCCTTAATGTGCACGCCTCACTGCTGCCCCGCTGGCGGGGTGCGGCTCCCATTCACCGGGCCATATTGGCCGGCGACGATGAGACTGGCATTACCATCATGCAGATGGACGCCGGTCTGGATACCGGCGCCATGCTTCACAAGCTTTCCACTCCGATCGAAGCGGACGAGACCTCACAGAGTCTCCATGATCGGCTCGCCATGCTGGGGGGCAAAGCCCTGCTGGAGGCCCTGGATGCTCTCCAGGCCGGCCGGCTGGAGCCCGAACCGCAGGACGAGGCGCAGGCGAACTATGCCGCCAAACTCACCAAGTCCGAATCCCGTCTTGACTGGGCGCTCCCCGCCGAGGCACTGGCGCGCCAGGTGCGGGCCTTCAACCCCTGGCCGGTCGCCCAGACCCATTGGCGGGGCGATACCCTGCGGGTATGGGAGGCGGAAACCATCGAGGGTTCGACTGGCGATGCCGCACCTGGCGCGGTACTGGCCGCGAATCGTGAGGGTATCGACGTGGCGACCGGAAACGGAATCCTGCGATTGAAAAGGCTGCAGCTACCGGGCAAACGTCCCATGGACGTGGCAGACTTCGTCAATGCACACCCAATCAAGGCGGAGCGGTTCGAAGATGAGTGATAGCGCTGCACCACGTGTGAGTGCTGCACGGATCGTCGCCGGTGTGATGGCTGGTCGTTCGCTGAGTGAACTCGTCCTGCGGGGGCTCGACGGATTGCCGCCCAGGGACCGCGCCCTGGCCCAGGAGCTGGCCTACGGGACCGTTCGCTGGTACCCGCGACTCAGCGCCCTCCTGAAGCGGTTGCTCACCAAGCCGCTCAAGGCCAGGGAGCGGGAAGTTGAAGCCCTCCTGCTGGTCGGGCTTTATCAGCTGCTGATTCTTGAAATGCCGCCCCATGCCGCTGTCGGAGAGACCGTGGCGGCGGTTCGATTACTGAAGAAGGATTGGGCACGGGGCCTCACCAATGCGGTACTGCGCAGCGCGGGACGGGAACGCGAGGCGCTGCTGGAGAAAGTGAGTGGCGATGAAAGCGCCACCACCGCCCACCCCGTCTGGCTCCTGCAGCGGCTGCGGGCCGATTGGCCGCAACAGTGGCCGGCGGTGGTCGAGGCCAACAATGCCCGCCCCCCGATGACCTTGCGCGTGAACGGCCAAAAAACCACGCGCGAAAGGTACCTCGCGGCATTG
>NZ_JAENYR010000106.1 GCF_016841685.1 Thiohalomonas denitrificans | reverse complement strand
CACCGGTAAAGCCCAGGTAACCGTAGTTGCCATAGTGGGGCACCTTCCGGGCGAGTCCGGGGACGGCGGCCGGGGTATCGGCGGCCATCCAGGCGATGGGCGCCCCGCCCCGGCGGGAGGCAGTCAGCACGAAACTCCGCCTGTCCTGCGGCCAGTCGCGCCCCTCCAGTTCCACGCTGTCCGACGCCAGCTGCGCCGAATCGTCCAGCGCTTCCGCCAGCTGATTCCGAAAGCGATTGGTCCACCCCAGCAGCCATACCGGCCGGTCCGTCGGCAGGGATTCCAGCTCGTCATCCGCACGAACACTCACGCCGGAGTTTCCCGCCGACCAGCCCTCGGCCAGCCGTTGGTAGGCCCGGCGCATGGGGTCCGGCCCCCCGGCGGGGACCACCAGCAGCAGACTGTCGGCACCCAGCAGCGAATCCAGAGAGACCGGAATCTCTCCAGGGAGCAGCCGCCGGAACAGATCAAAGCGGGGATCGATGGCGACGCACTGCGGCTCTCCGGAGAGTGGCAGCGAAACTTCGCTACGCTCAACATCCAGGCTCACCCGGTGCTCGTCCAGCGTGCCATCGGACATTCGAACTACCACCGGCACCTGCAACGGGAAAGGCTTTCCCGGTCCCTTTTGGGTTAACGTCAGGTTCAACGCTCCCTCCTCCGTCTCGACGGCCTCAAGGTTCAGGCGAGGCGCTCCCGGCCGCTCGACCCAGTGCCGAAAAAAGTCTGAAAGGGCTTTCCCACTGACCGCCTCGAAGGAGCGGCGCACGTCGGCAAAGGCCGCCTCGGTGAATCGATGCTCCCGATAAAGGTGCCGCAGCCCCTCGAGAAAGACCTCGTCCCCCAGTCGCAGGCGCAGCATATGGAACAGCATCAGCGATTTGCCGTAGCCGATGGCCTGACTGGCCCCGCTATGCCGGGAAGTAAAGGCCTGCAACGGAAAATCGCGGCTCCCCGAGACGTACTCGGCATACTTCTGCAACTGGTCCCGGCGGTATTCAGCGCCTTCTCCCTTGCGCTCTTTCAGCAAGTGGTCGGCCATGTAGGCCGTCAGTCCTTCGCTCCAGTTGCCCGTCTCATAGTCCACGAACACGCCGTTGCCCCACCAGTTGTGGAGGATCTCGTGCGGATAGGAAGAGTAGAGAATAAAGGGGAGTCGCAGCACCCGGGGTCCGAGCAGCGTAAACGAGGGCATTCCGTAGCCCGTCTCCCAGAAATTCTCCACCAGCGCGAACTTCGCATAGGGGTACTCCCCCATCAATTCACTGAACAGTTCCAGATAGTCGCTGGTAGCGTCCAGGTAGCGCTGTGCCAGTTGCGGATCCTTCTCGCGCAGATATACCTGAGCTTCGGCCGGTCCCGCCGGCTGACGACTGACGTGAAACGGCCCGGCCATGAGATAGATTTGATCCTGGGGGAGGCGCTCGGTCCAGCGCATGGTGGCACCCTCCCCCATGCTCCCGGCGCCTTGGCTGATACTGCTCCAACCTCCGGGTGCCTCGACATCGAGGCTAAAGGTCACGCGCTGCTCAGGCCCGAAAAAGGGCACCCAGCCACTCCCGCCACCCAGATAGACACCATCTTCCGCGATGTAGCCGGGGGTCATCTGCCGGCTACGGCCGACACCCTCGCCGAATTCATCCAGCGGATGGTGCAGGCGCCCGCCATAGCTGAGGGTCACCTGCCGCGTACCCTGCTCCAGTTCGAGGCGGTAGCGCTCGAGGAGAATAACGCCCTGAACACGGCCCACGGGCTTCAGTTTCGCCCCTTTCAGCGCCTTGGGGTTGAGCCCTGCGTGCAGCACGAAGATCGGGGCCTGCGCCGGTGGCTTGGGCCAGACGATCGTGTCGGTGACGGCCAGGGCATGGGCTTGCGGCTTCAGGGTGACCCGAAGCTGATGCTCGAGCACCGGAGCGGACAGTGCCGGCAGAGCCACCAGCCAAAGGATAAGAAGCGCGGACAGACGCATGCAAACTCCCGAAAAATCATCGAAAAACTGGAGTGTATTATAGTTGCATGGATAGGGGCCTCGGCTGGCAGCCTAACGGGCCTGACGTTAATCTACCGCGGAAAAGCCGAATTTGACCCATTTTCCACTCTTCCCCGTTAAATTCAGGTCCACAACAGAACGAAAAAGATGTTTCAAACCAGCATTCCCTCCTACGGCGAGTCAACCCCCGACGCCAGGAAAACAAGGAGTCCCAATGACGATTTCCAAAGTTCTGCTTCCGGCAACGGTTTTGCTGCTCTGCGGCTGTGCCACTGCGGCGGGTCCCGAGCTGCCCGGGTCTTCCGAGGCACCCGCCACCTTCGCAGTGGATCTGCGTGATGTCCCTCGCCTGGAAGCGATCATGCCGCAGTTGACTGATAACCGGGTGGTGTTCGTAGGCGAGAGCCACGACCGCTACAGTCACCACCTGAACCAGCTGGCCATCATCCGCGGGATGCACGAGCGCCACCCCGACCTGGTGATCGGGCTGGAGTTCTTCCAGCAGCCCTTCCAACCATACCTGGACGACTATGTGGCGGGCAAAATCTCCGAGAAGGAGATGCTGCGCGGTACCGAATACTACTCCCGCTGGAAATTCGACTACCGCCTCTACCGCCCCATCCTGAACTATGCCCGCGAACAGGGCCTCAAACTGCTTGCACTCAATGTCCCCGAGGAGCTGACCCGAAAGGTGGCCCGCCAGGGATTTGATGGATTGGAACCCGCGGAGCAGGCACAACTACCCGAAATTGGCGAAGCCGGAGAGCCGTATCGGCAGCGGCTGCAGGCGATTTACAACACACATCCCCATGAGGGTGACAATGAGAAATCATTCGAACATTTTATGCAGGCGCAATTGCTTTGGGACGAGGGTATGGCGGAACGAGCGGCGGATTTCCTGCGTGAACACCCCGAACGCGCGATGGTCTTGCTGGCCGGTTCGGGCCACCTCGCCTATGGCATCGGTATCCCGTCACGCCTGGAGCGCCGCGTGGCGGTGACTAGTGCCCTGGTATTGAACGACCCGCAGGAAGAACTCACACCGGATATTGCCGATTTCGTGCTGATGGCGGAATCAACGCCGCTGCCATCCAAAGGCCGCCTCGGTATTTTCATGGGAGATAGTGAAGACGGAGTATTGGTGCGGGACTTCACTGAAGAGAGCGCCGCCCAATCCGCGGGGCTGCAGAGAGAGGACCGCATTGTGCGAATCGACGGCCAGCCGATCGACAACACCGCCGACGTACAGCTTGCCCTGCTTGACGGTCGTGCCGGTGATACCGTGACCCTGATGGTGGAGCGAGATCAGTGGTTGGCCGGCAGCGAGCAGGTCGAGTACTCGGTAACCCTCCGCTAGGAGCCTGTCGGACTTAACGCTGATCTACTGCGGAAAAGCCGATTTGGCCACATTTTCCGATCTTTCTCGTTAAATAGACCCATTATTCGCCTCGAAAGACCGAAAAATCTGTCTCAAACCGGCTTTCCCTCGCTACGATCGGTCAAGTCCGACAGGCTCCTAGCCTTAGCAGTGCTGTTGAAAAAAGTTTTTTGGTAACTACTCACCCCCTCCGTCATTCCCTGTCACCCCCGCGTAGGCGGGGGGTAGGCGGGAATCCAGAACAGAAGCATGGCTCAAAATGGATCCCCCCCTACGCGGGGATGACGGATTTCCCGGGCCGTGCGCGATCACCCGGGCGAGCAGTTACGTTTTTTGTCCCTTGTCCCTGAGGGAGAGGACCGTTTTCAACAGCCGGTTCGGGGAGCCCCAAAAGAGGCCTATACAAAGAAGGAACTTTCCGGGAACCGGCAGGGTCTACTGATTGGATACGTATTTTCCCGTACGCGGCCGGTACTCACCACGAGGCTTAACGAGTCCGAGTACTCCGCCCCGACCACCGCTGAACGGAAATCGCTATGAAAGCTCTCATCCGACACCCGGTCCTCTCCCTGCTAGTCGGCATCGCCACTGGTATCCTGATTTTTGCCGGCCGCGCCCAGGCGCCGGTCGAATTCGCCACTGCTGTGCCGCTGCATGACAAGGGGGTCTCGACCTATTACGTCGAGGGCAAGATCAACGGATTGGGTGATGTGGAGTTCCTGGTGGATACCGGCGCTGGTCACACCACCATCAATGAAGAGACGCTGGCGGTCCTCATGGAGCGCGAGCTGGCCAGTTACAGCCGTGAGCTCTCCGGCATTCTCGCCGATGGCAGCCGAATGCGCGTTCCGGTGTACCACATCACCAGCATCGAACTGGGTGGATGTCAGTTCCAGAACATCGAAGCCGCAGTCTTTCCGGGGCGCACCCGCTTTCTTTTGGGAATGAACGCGCTCAAGCAGGCGGCTCCCTTCGCCATCGTGACCGAGCCCGAGCCGCAGCTTGCCTTAAGTAACTGCCGGATGGCGGGATTCTGAGGCCAAAAAAAACCCCGGGCCCTGCGACCCGGGGCGGCTGACACGGTCAGTAGGTTTACTGAGTGGGTACGCCAGCCTTCTTAAGTACCGTGCTCAGCGGACAAAAAGAGGTAATTCCGCTCTGTGCCAGATTGAAGCCGACGAAAACACCCAGCCATATCCAGTTCGGATGCACGAACTGGGCAAGCCCGATGCTGGCCAGCACCATCAGTCCGGCCAAGAGTGCCACCACACGATTCACTGTCATTTTTCAGCTCCTTCTTCAGTTCCGGTAGGAAATCTGCAAATTAACCACGTTCTGTTCGAGTTCGATGGTGTTACCCGAACCGCTGTTGGAAGTGATCTCGTTGTTGAATGCATGTACGTAAGAGAGCGACGCCGAGAGGCGCTGAGCCAGTTCCCGCGTGAGACCCAGCGACAGGTGGTGCTCAGTCACGGCCAGCGAACCAATATTGGAGTCCACGTCCTCGGGCCCAATTGGCGATTCGCCGTAGTTGTAACCGGCCCTCACCGTGGTTTTTGGGCTTAACCGCTTCTGCACACCGAGGGCATAGACCACCTGATCATCCCAACCGTAATTAAACGTTTGATCAACTTCACCATTGAGATTCAGATCCACACTGTCGAGCACATCGGAAAAGGCAATCCACTTGATGTCGGCCTCGATCAGCAAGTCGTCGGAAGGCATGAAGGCCACACCGAATGCCAGCTGCTGGGCGGCATCCATATTCATAGTATATTTGCCGTTGCTCGTATTCCATTCGAATTCATCCATGTCCTGTTCCGAGATGTATGAGACTCCGAAACGCACGAGGTCGTTAGGCTGATAGGTGGCACCGATGGTAGCCCCGAACCCGAAGGTCTGATTTTGCGGCAGGTGTAGTTCATTCGGGCCGTTCGGGGTCATCATATTCAAATCGACAGCAAGACTCTGATAATCGATATTGAGTGCAGCACCCAGAGTCCACTGTTCGTTGACTCGATAGCCGAACCCGGGCGCAATCTTGTAGAACTGTTTCGTAGTCACCACATTATTGGCACCAATACTACTGGCGCCATCAAAATGTTGGACATCATTGAAGTCCACGCCCATGCCGGAGAGTCCCGACATGCCCATTCCCACCGTCAGCTTGTCGCTGGACCGGTAGGCCAACGCCCCGGAGGGAATCAGGTAGAGGTCCGAGTCACTCTCCACCCCGTTCGCCTTTCGGGGCGGATTGAGAAAACCGAATCCCATGTCGGACCCGAACTCGTCAAACTCCAGGGTAGCCAGCCCCGCCGGGTTGGTCAGGACCGTACCGGCATCCTGGGGCGCTGCCGTTGTCGCGCCAGCCATACCCCACTGCGTTGCGGTAACACCGAGCATCTGATCGCCGTTGGTTGCCCAGACCGCCCCATTTGCTCCCAATGTCGCACATAGTACGACACCGACTTTTTTGCCTATTGCCTCCATAGCCACTCCCCTTTGGTTTTTGGTGGTTATCGATTGCTTTTATTTTTATGATTAACGGCACTTACGCTGGTTTAACGCAAGTGGCGTGATACGCCGGGCTTGCCCCGGAAAACCTGATGACAGCTCATGCAACCGTTAGTGACCTTTCCAAAATACTCGGCAGCGCCGGCCATATCATTCTTTTCAGCAGCGTCGGCCAGACGAAGCGCATTACCCTCGACATCGTCGTTGAACGGCACCAGTATGCCGACCTTCTCGTCAGTGATATCCTCCAGTTTCATGTACGGAAGGAGACCGCCACGCGGGATACGGTGATTGGCCAGCCGGCGGGCGGCCTCGGCAGCCTGCTCCGGGTTGTCCGTCATCAGTCCGGTGGCCACAGCCTGGTAGTCCCCAAGCACTTCATGCATGACATGACGCAAGGTGGCATTGTCGCTATGACGTGTATGCTGGCTGTAGATCTTGAGCAGGGCCTTCTTGGTTTCCGGCGAAAGCTTCTGGATACGCTGCCGCATTTCAGGCTCCATGATCTGCATCTGCTTCTGCATCATTTGCTGCGCAACCGAGGGTTCCGCGGCGACGAGCACCGAGCTGCCGCCGATGAACAGAACCCCTGCAATCAATCCTCCGACGATCGTTTTTTTCCGCATCTTTTTCTCCCGTGTATTAAGTTGGTTGCTCATCAGGCGTTTTAACGCTCTACCCATAGAGTCTGCAGAAGAGGTGTTTCGCAGGGATTTCCCGCAAGCACGAAGTTGTAACAGAATGTTACGGGCATTTACGGGCCGTTAAGGAGTAAGATTCAGCAAGCCGCAGGAATGATCTATGAACGAAAAGACCGATCGGCACCGCCTGCTTGTCGTCGATGATGACGATGCCCTGAGACGGCTGCTCGAGCGCTATTTGGGTGAACATGGATTCGCAGTCACGACCGTACCCGATGGCAGGACGATGGAAAGGGCGCTGACGAAAGCGTCGTTCGATCTCGTCATCCTCGACCTGATGCTGCCGGGTGAAGATGGCCTTTCCCTTGCCAAGCGGCTTCGAAGCCGGGGCAATCTGCCTATTGTCATGCTCTCGGCCTGCGGCGAGGACGTGGACCGCATCGTCGGTCTGGAGGTAGGTGCGGATGACTATCTCGCCAAGCCGTTCAATCCGCGTGAACTGCTCGCCCGAATCCGCGCCGTCCTGCGTCGCAGCCGGAATATGGCCCAACCCATTCAGGACGAAAGGGCTTTTGGCCCTTTCGTCCTCGACGTCGAGAGCCGCCGATTGACCTGCGAGGGCGAGGAGGTTCCACTGACCACCGGTGAATTCACCCTACTCTCCATTTTCACCGCTCATCCCAATCAGGTGCTCACCCGGGATCGGCTGCTGCAGTTGCTGAAAGGCTATGAACACCAGCCGTTCGATCGCAGCATCGATGTCCGCATCACCCGGCTGCGCCGAAAAATCGAGACCGATGCCACCGCACCTATCTATATCCGTACCGTGTGGGGAGAGGGTTATCTCTTTGCCCTGGATGTTCAGTAAAGCCCAATGACGATTCGTCCCAGCACGCTTTTCGGCAAGACGCTTGCCACCATAGCCCTGGTTTCCATGGGCTTTCTCCTCTTTACCCTCTCGGTGATGGCGAAATTTCTGCTGGTGCCTGTCGGGGAACGCTCCGCCGCCGACCTGGCCGCTTTCATGGTTTTTTCAGCAGAGGCCTGGTCGGAACTTCCCGACGAGCAACAGGCGCCCTATGCCCGAGAGCTGGAGGCGCGCAGTGGACTTCGTATTCGTCCTCCACAAGACAATCTCCCTGCGCGCGGGCTGGTACTGCCCTACTTTTACTTCCTTGAAAATGCCCTGGAGAAGCAAACCGGCAAGCCGGTGACCCTGTGCATGGAAACGGATCGGGACGGTACACCGCGGTACTTTGCCCGGTTCGATGTGGGCACCAAGGTCGTATCCGTCGGAGTCCCCCGCACCCATATGAGTGTGCAGCCCCCGTTGGCCCTGCTACTGGTTTTTTCGGTCGGCATTCTCGTTACGATGGCCACGGCGATAACCCTTGTACGGCGGCTCACGTCGCCGCTGGAGCGGCTCTCGGCTGCGACCCACAGACTGGGGGGCGGCGAATGGCCGGCCCCCCTTCCTGAGACCGGACCCGAAGAGTTGGTGCACCTGACACGCAGTTTCAATCGCATGATGGTCCAGGTCGAGGAACTCCTGGCCAACCGCACGACGCTGCTGGCCGGCATATCCCACGACTTGCGCACGCCACTGTCACGCATGCAGGTAGCCCTGGAGATGCTCCCGGCCGAGAGCGATCCGGAACTGATGGAGGGACTGAGTGCGGATATTACCCACATGAACACACTCATCCGACGCTTTCTGGAGGTCGCCCGCGGGCTGGAGGACGATCGGTGGGTCGATGTCGACATGGATGCCTTGGCAGCATCCGTTGCAGAGGCGTTTAAACGTAGCGGTGCCGAGATTCGAATCAAGCCGGGCAAGAGCTGCAATCTGGAAACCTCGGAATTGGCCCTGCGCCGCATTCTTGAGAACTTGCTGGAAAACGCCGTGCGTTATGGCGAAGGAACTCCGGTCGACATCGAATGGCACTGTAGCGCAGGTTTCATTGCCATCCATATTCTCGACCGGGGTCCGGGCATTCCCGAAAACGAAAGGGAGACCGTCTTCCGCCCCTTCTACCGCCTGGAAAGCTCCCGCAGTCGCGCCACGGGCGGCAGCGGGCTCGGCCTAGCCATCGCCCGCCAACTCGCCCAGGCCAATGGTTGGGAGGTTACCCTTCTCACACGTCACGGCGGTGGCACACGGGCCGTTCTCAAGCTGCCGATGGCGACAGTACGAAGGGGCGACAAGGAGCGCGGCAAGGCGGAGACCGCGAGGAGCGATCACGCCCTTTAGTCACGCTTGCGGCAATATTGTAGAAGCGACCAGCGCAAAAGTGTTTGTTGAATCGAAAGATGCAATTGGAAATTTTGCACCACGCACTTCCGAGGCAGACAGGGCGATCCCCACCAACACTGTCACTGCGAAGAGCCCGGGCGAAGAGGCAATCTCGCACCTCGGACGTAACCGATGGCTTCGTGGTGAGGTCCGGCTTTGGCATCCTCGAGAACAGGTTCCAGACATTCTCTACTGCCTGCATACATGTAAACGTCCTCCTGATGAACTTGCCCCCGATGTCATTACGAGGAGCCCCAGCGACAAAGTAATCTCCTGCTCCCAAAGCCCCAGATTGCCGCATCGCTGTGGCTCCTCGCAATGACGGCTAAAGGTTCGTCACTGATTCGGGCCTGCG
>NZ_JAENYR010000004.1 GCF_016841685.1 Thiohalomonas denitrificans | reverse complement strand
GCGCCATTGGTGGCCTGGGAGCGCGATAAGGCCACCATCCTGGAGCCGGAGATCAGGCGCATCACCAGCGAGCGCAAAACCCGGGAGGCCCGCGCCAAGGAGGTGCGCGGCAAGGCCGCCAAGGAGAAGGAGAACGGCAAGGCGGCGGAACTGGCGCGGGAGGCTGCCGACATCGAGGCCGAGCTGCCGGAGCCCCCCGCTCCGCCGCAGATATGGACATCCGACGCCACACCGGAACGGCTGGGGGCACTACTGGCAGAGCATGGCGAGTGCATGGCATGGCTCTCATCGGAGGGCGGCGTCTTCGACCTGCTGCAAGGCCGCTACTCCAACGGCATCCCCAACCTGGACCTGGTGTTGAAGGCCCATAGCGGCGATGCCGAGCGGGTGGACCGGGGCAGCCGTCCGCCGGTCTTCCTGAAAGGCCCGCGTCTGAGTATCGGCCTGAGCCCACAGCCAGATGTATTGCGGGGGCTGGCGGCCAAGCCGGGATTCCGGGGGCGTGGACTACTAGGGCGGTTTCTCTATCTGCTGCCGCCCTCCCCTCTGGGCTATCGCGCCCTGCAATCCAATCCCGTCCCCGAAGGGGTACGAGATGCCTATGCCGCCGGACTGCGCGCCATCCTGGATTGGGAACCGGCCATCGACGAACACGGCGAGGAACGCCCCCACCTGCTGCGCCTGAGCAAAGAAGCCTATGCGGAGTGGTACGCCTTCGCCCAGGCCATCGAGGTACAGATGCAACCGGGCCGGGAACTGGAACACTTCACCGACTGGGCCGGCAAGGCACCGGGAGCGGCGGCACGCCTGGCCGGGGTACTGCACGGGATCAAGCACGCCCACGGCACGCCTTGGGAGGCCGCCATCACCGCCGAGACCATGACCGCCGCTCTGGAGATCATGGCCATCATCACCCGCCACAGTCTGGCGGCGCTGGACATGATGGGGGCCGATCCCACCATCGCTGCCGCCCGGCTGGTGTGGGACTGGATCGAACGGGGCCGACTGGATCGCTTCACCGTGCGCGAAGCCTTCAACGCCCTGCGCGGCACCTTCCCCCGTGTTGCCATGTTGCGCGAAGCCCTGGAGGCGCTGGAAGAACGCGGTTATCTGGAGGTGATTGAACCGCCGCGTGATGGGCCTGGCCGTCCTCCCTCGCCCATGGTGCGGGTAAGGCCGGAGATTGCGAGGGCCTGGCGATGAGCTGGCGCGAAACCCTCGGGGTGACTCCTTTGGCGGAAACACCCTATGCGCACAATTCGCAGAATACGCAGAAACCCACCAAGCAAGGTAATTGTGCGGATATTGCGGATTCTGCGCATAGGGATTCAGAACAGGAAAGCTCCAAGTTGCTGGAGGCACTGGCTGACGCTTGCAAAGGAATCGACATCACACCCACCGAGGTAAAGGAAGCACTGGCAGCGGAAGACATCGACGACTGGCGCAAGGGCGCGATCAGCGCCGATACCCTGGCCGCGTTCGCCCGCTCACTGGCGCAACGGCGGGAGATGGATCGGGGCAAACGCCCGGAGCACTACACCGAGCAAGCCACATGCAAACACTGTGGGCCGATCTGGTTGTGGTTCACCGGCGAGGTGCTGGGCTGCCCGTGGTGCTGGAACCGGGCAGCGAATAAACCCATACCGCGACCCTGCTCCGTTCGCTGCGGCGACTGCATCCACTTCGAGCGCATTCAATCACCGCACGGGCACCCACACCTTGGCCACTGCGCCAAAGGTGAGCCGGAAGCCATCGCCGGATTGTGGGATACGGACCGGCGATATTGCGAACGCTTTTTACCAAGGCCACAGCAAACCCATAACGACCAACCAAGGCCCGCAAGGGCCGAAACAAAAAGGTGAATTTCCCAAATGATTTCGGTTAAAAAATCTGGAGGCAGACATGGGCGGCATGGGTAGCGGGCGACACTGGTACTGGGGCGCGAAAGACACCACCGACGATTACCGCTCCATCGACGTGCGGCGCTGGAAACGGGATGGCCTGCTCACCCCGCACCAGTCCTTCGGCTGGCAGTGGTCACGGCATGGCGATGTAGTCGCCTCCATCCGCGTGCGCACTGAACCGCACCGGGTAATCCTTACCTATCGACACCGAAGCGGCGGCGACGATTGGAGGGACGAAAGTTATCCTGTCTATCTCGACTGGACCGCCTGCCACCTTGGCGGGCAACGGCCCTGGTTTCTATGCCCTGCCCGTGGTTGTGGCCGGCGCGTGGCGATCCTCTACGGCGGCGGTATCTTCGCCTGTCGTCACTGTTACCAGTTGGTATACCCAAGCCAGCGGGAAGCGGGCTACGACAGGATGGCACGGCGGGCGGACAGAATCCGCGACAAGCTGGGATGGGAGCCGGGCATCCTCAATGGCAACGGCTGGAAGCCCAAGGGGATGCACTGGGACACATTCGAGCGGCTGACCGCCCAGCATGATGCTTTCGTACAGATTTCATTGGCCGGTATGGCCGCGAAGCTAAACCTGCTTGGGGAATCGCTGGATGATTGGATGTAAGATGAGCACAGCAAACGGCAATGACATGGAATATTCAGGGGTAACTATCGGGGTAACCGCGATAAACCGAAAACATCTTATCCAGTACAATCAATCGGATACGCGCGCTTTTCGGTAGTCGCCGCCCCAAAGCCGTCCCAGGACGGCTTTTTTATTGCCTGAATTCAACGGGAAAGTTCGCCATCCACCCTACGCGCAAGCGCATGATCGCTGCGCAGCGTCTCGTCTGCCGGAAACCATTTGCGCGGTGGGCAAATAAGGCCGGCATAGCTCCACGGCCATGCGCATGGACAGGTCACGACCCGCCCGCGACTTCTTGTCATCGGGGCGGGCGGGCCGGCCCATAATCCGCAGCAGGTGGCGGCAAAGGCGCTTTGTGAAACGCGGAGGGAGGGCCTAATCAAACCGGGTGGAGAGCCTTCTTCTACTTATCGCAATTCCCGTTTTACAACGGCTATCGCGTCATGAGCGTCGCCAACGCCGACGTCGGTGTAGGTTTAGGCGGGATGGAGGTAGCGCCGCATCAGGCGTTCGGCTTTTCCAATCGCTCCAGCAACGCCTCCGCCTGGCGCGCTTCGGTGGTGCCGGGATGGGTTTTTGTTAACTTCTCAAGGATAGAGCGGGATTTTCCGTTCTGTTCGAGTTTGTGGTAGCTGTAGCCGATCTTCAACAGGGCCTCCGCCACTTTGGGGCTGTCGGGGTGCTTGTCCACCAGGGCGCGATAGGCGCCAATTGCCCGGTTGTACTCCCCGCGCGCGTAATTCGCCTCGCCTATCCAGTACCGGGCGACGTGGGCGTAGCGGCCATCCGGATACTGCTTGAGTAATGCTTCGAATGCGGCAATGGCCGGTTCGTAGCGCAACTCGCGCAGGATATCGAAGGCCTTTTGATACACCTCGCGTTCGGCGATTAGCTCGCCGGAGTCGGGCGTGGGCCTTCCGGGCTCTGCTATATCGGATTCCGCACCCGCCTCCAGCCTTTCTGAAGTAATGCCTTCGCGCTCCAAGCGGACGAGCCGGCGGTCGGTATCGAGATAGAGCGTTCGCTGGTGCTCCTTGAGGTTTTCGATTTGGTGGCGAACCTCCTCAAGCGTGCCCCGCAGGGTCGCCAACTCCCGCTGCTGCTGGTCAAGGCGGGTTAGCATCTCCAGCAACGGCTGGCTCGCCAATACCCGCTCCAGCCTCTGAACCCTTTGCTCCAAACTGCCTTCTGCGCCCTGGCTCGTTCCAAAAGCAAGCAGTGCCGGCAGCAGATAGCGCAACTTCGACATTTCGATACTTCGAAAAACCATGTTCAACCTACGATTCCAAGGTCCCATTCGCCTCATGCCGTTCTCTGGGACTGCGTTGTGAATGGTTAGGGTCTGTCTCAATTGCGAGAAGCTTAACATGCCCGAACCTCAACAGAATCGCACCCGATTATGAGTACGCAAATATCGAAATTGGATACTAGCGGCGAAGCTGTTCACCGTTGCTGTGCTCTCGGGTTGGCTTCGATCTCGGATGCGACCGTTGGCGCAGTGAGCGCCAGAGAAATAGAACGAAGGCAGCGATTGCGATGAGAGAGACAACCGAGCCGTAAAAATAGAGCTGGGCGTCATTCAATCGGTTCGTCAAGTGGGCCCAAGCCACGGCGTAGAGCCCTGCGATGTAGGCGACGAGAATGTACAAGCTTCCAGAACGGAGCACGGTTCCTCCCTTGGAAAAAAAAGACAGTAACCGGTCGCAAAAAAACCGGAGTCTCAGGGACTTGCCGGAGAACCAGTGCGGATGAATGAGACCTTACTTACCCAAGGGGATGAGGCCGAAGACGATGGCAAGCAGTGAAGCCAGCCACAGAGCGGCCGCTCCGAATACGATTAATTGCAGCATTATTGGTATGCCTCCCTAAAACCCCAACATCGGGTGTGACAGCTCCGCTCCTGCAGAGTTCCTTCCAGCCGATTGGTGGGGCTTTTCTTCAGGAGGCCGGTGGAATTTTCAGATCGAAGGTCCGAACCGGCAGGTCGGCTTCCTCTTCTTTGGGCGCTCTATCAGCCACCTTCTCCTTCAGGGGGCTCACAGCCGCCCCGGAGCTATCGCCCAAGGAGAATTTGTCCGAGAAGAAAATGCCCACTGTAAGAGCGGCGCTGAGTGCCAAGAGGCCCATGACCGTCAGCAAGCCACGCCATGTCAGCCGCCGGCGGCGGCGTCCCAGAAATTCATCTTTATCCTCGACCAGGTGTCTAAAGTCCCGCACTTACCGTCTCCAGATTAATTCGAAGCAAGGATATATTTCTTCAGTAGACCCGCTTCCTGGTATCAGTGATCTTCACACCGAGACCGACGATTTTATCGTGATAACGGTCCGGAATATGAGAGTCTTTGACCACTCGTACCTTTCGCCCTGCCCCGACACTAGCGTAGGAGCGCAGCCGATAAATGGGATCGTCCTTGGTGTTCAGGAAATTGGCCATGAGATCCACATCGTATACGTCCTCGCAACCATTGGTCAGGAGTGCCTTCCAGACGATTTTCGAGAGGCCGTAGTCCGATTTCGAAAGGGAAAAGCTGGTATCGGAAACCTCCACGCACTGGGCCGATACACCGGACGGGACGAACGCGAGAAGCGCCGCCAAAAGCAGGACATTTCGAATCATGCGCTCTCCTGGGATTTTACGAGACCGATGTGCCCGGTCTCGGGGCAGTTGACCAGTCAATAACTCTATCACCCGCCGGGTACCGGAAGCGAATCGTCGTGCTCCCATGCTGGTAAGTACAGCCGCACCTAGCGTTAACTGTCCCCTGGATGCCCCGGTCGCTCTAACGCCTTATCGGTGATGTCGTTGGGCGCTCGCCAGTGAACGCCTGCCTTACGCTGCGGAAGCTGCGGGTAGCAGTGAAAAGGATGAAGACCTGGCAGCCCCGCGATCATAGATTCCGAAGAACCCTTAGACCGGTGGCTTTGCGCCCCTGCCTTTCGACAGGTTGGCCTTTATAAAGCTACATTCTTGATTGATATGAGTTCCCGGCTGGTTGCCGTTTTTGGTGGTTGGCTTAGGTCATCATTCGATGCGCGAGTTGGTGTACCGAAAACATTCCAGGAACTGCTCGGACAAGTCGACAACGAGACCCACCATCCTCATGGGATATACCCCCGGCGCACCTGGGGCGACGGGTCAACGACCGCAATAACCATCCCATCCGGAGAACCCTCGAAGCTGATCACAAACCGGAAGATGGCCGCGAGACTATCCTCCGCCTCTTGGTCTACAACACCCCGTGGTTCGAACTTTTTTCTGCTTTGGATGTGCGTCGCGAGTCGAACGTCGTCCGGGGAATCGAAACGGCCAATCGGGAAATCCGCTTGATTTTTCCTTCCCGACTTTTTATTTTTGGATATGCGTTAAAGATAAAATAAAGAAGTATCTTATTTTAGGTTCGAGGCAGGCAGGGTGAAGCGGGAACTCCAAGGCAGATACGTAACCATATCAACAGTGGGTGAGAAGGCCCAGGCCTTCGTGCCAGCGCCGCTCCCACCGCGCTGCCCATCGACTGGACGCCGGAGCTGCGCAGCAAGTTCGATCAGGCGCTGCTAGCGCTCGGGCGGCGGCATCCACCCTGCAGGTCCACCGAGCGCTGATGGAGCATCCCATCACCACTTCGAGCTCGCTGGTGGGAGAGACCGGCATCACTCCGGCCACGGTCAACAAGGCGCTCGGCCACTTGGAACAGCTCGGCATCGTCAAGGAGCTGACCGCCCGGAAACGCAACCGCCTGTTCAGCTACGCGGGCTATATCGAGATCATGAGTCGTGGCACGGAACTGCCGGACAGGTAGGTCAATTTGACCGAGCCCGCCCGTCCGAGAACTCGCCCGCCGCGCACCGGTCAAATCCGGCATGAATACTCAACCTATTCCCTCGGTAATCTCCCCGATGCTCCTGTCGGCTGCACCGGAGCCGTTCGACTCCCCTGCGCACCTGTTCGAAATCAAGTGGGACGGGATTCGGTGTATCGGGCACGTGGGCGAGGCGGTCTGCCTGCAGACCCGCCGGCTCCATACGGTGACCGCGCAGTTCCCGGAAGTGGCCGAGGCGCTGCGGCAGTTCCCTGAGGGGACGGTTCTCGACGGAGAGCTGGTGGTGTTCGAGGGTGGCCGCCCCAGCTTCGAGGCCGTTCGTCGGCGCATCGCGATGCGCAATCCGCAGAAGATCCTCCACACCGCTACCGACCGGCCTACCACCTTCATGGTGTTTGACCTCCTCTATCTGGCTGGCAGTCCAATGATGGCGCTGCCCCTGGAGGAGCGGCGCCGGCACCTGCTTGAGCTGGAGCCGGAAGACGGCCCTGTCTGCATCCCGGAGCACTTCGATTCCGGGACTGCCCTCTACGTCGCTGCCATCGGGCAGGGGCTTGAGGGGATTGTCGCCAAGCGGCGCGACAGCCGGTACACCCCCGGTCGCCGCTCGCCCGCCTGGGTGAAGTGCAAGCCGCCCGACTATGACTCCGGAAGGTTCGACGACCTGCGCAGACGGCTGTGATGTGCGGACGATTCGACCAGCACCACCCCACTTCCTTTTACGCGGAGCGGCTCGGGATGCCGACCGATCGGCAGTACGGCGACCTGGCAGCGCGCTACAACGTCGCTCCTTCGGAAGCGCCCCTGGTGGCACGCTGGTCCGAATATGGAGGCGGCCCGGAGCTGGTAACGCTCTACTGGGGCCTTATTCCCCATTGGTCCCGCGATCCAGGCAAGGGCCCGAAGCCTATCAATGCCCGGGCCGAGAGCGTCAATACCAAGCCGATGTTCCGGGATTCGTTCCGGCGCCGCCGCTGCCTGGTGCCGGCAGACGGGTTCTTCGAATGGCGGAAGGAGGGAACCATCAAGCAGCCGTACTATTTTCGGTTCCGGAATGGAGAGCCGATGTTCTTTGCCGGACTCTGGGATCGCTGGTCCGGTGAGGGGCCACCCCGCGACACCTTCACCATTATCGTGACGGAGCCAAACGAGCTCGCCGCTCGGTATCACGACCGGATGCCCGCGGTCCTCAAGATGGAGTGGCATCGAAGATGGTTAAATCCGGACACCCCGAATCTTGCCGAGCTTCACCAAATCCTTTTGGAACCCTACCCGGCGAGTGAGATGGAGGTAGTCCGGGTCTCCCGCGCTGTGAACGACCCCAAAAACAAGGGGAGGGAGACCATACAGCCGGAATGATCGGTCATCTCATTCCGAATTCGACACAAGCCGCCCAGACCGGTCGACTATAATTCGAAGCGACGACATCGCCCGATGTCCGCACATGCCCTGCTCCAAAAGGAGGCGTCTCATGTTGAAGAGGGCCACTCCCGCCGCGAATCCACAAGAGGTTTGGGAGCGACTGCTGCGCGACGAGCCGATGTTCATCCTCGATGTGCGCAACCGTGACGAGTTTGAAACCTGGAGGGTGGAAGGTCCCCACCCGGTACCCACCCTGAACGTCCCCTACTTTGATCTTCTCGACCTGGAGGACGAGGACGAGGATATCACCGAAGCGGTGGTCCGCGGCGTGCAGGCGCAGATCAAGGACCAGCTCCCCGGGGACCGCCCGATTCTCGCGGTGTGTGCGGAGGGCCATACCTCGGATTACGTCGCCGAGGGTCTGCACCGCCTGGGATTCGATGCCATGAACATGGAAGGCGGCATGGAGGGCTGGGGCAATTTCTACTACTCGCGCCCTGTGGATCGGAACGAGCGCTACTCGCTCTTCCAGGTGGTGCGCCCGGCCCGCGGTTGCGTGAGCCACGTCCTGGTGAGCGACGGCCGCGCCGCCATCTTCGATCCGCTACGGCACATCGAGGAGTATCACCGGCTGGTCACAGACCTTGGTGCCACGATCGAACGGGTGCTGGATACCCACCTCCATGCCGACCACCTCAGCGGCGGGCCGGAGCTGAGCGAGCGGGACCACGTCCCGTACCACCTGCACCCCTACGATGCCATCCACCCTATGGACATGCTGCCGGCGCGCATCCCGTATCGGCCATTGGAGTCACAGCAGACGTTCACCCTCGGGCGGGCCGATATCAAGGTGCTGCACTATCCCGGCCACACCCTGGGCATGGTCGCCTTTCTCATCGACGGACACTTTCTGCTAAACGGCGACAGCCTCTTCCTGGAGTCCATCGCGCGCCCCGACCTGGGCGGCAAGGCCGACGCGTGGACGCCGCTGCTGTACGCCTCGCTGAAGCGGATGGAGGAACTGCCCGACGAAACGGTGGTACTGCCGGCCCATTTCAGCGAACTCTCCGCCGGAGACGAAAACGGCGTCTATCGCGCTTCACTCGGTGAGCTCAAGCAGCACAACCCCGGGCTGCGCAAGCTGGCCGAGGGCGAAGCGGCCTTCCGCGACTATGTCCTGTCCAGTCTGCCGGAGTTTCCCGAGGCCTACGTGGAGATCAAGCGGGCCAACGCGGGCCTAGCCAGTCCCGATGCGCGCAAGGCGCAGGAGCTCGAACTGGGCAAGAACATTTGCGCGGTGGGCAAATAAGACCGGCATAGCTCCACGGCCATGCACATGGACAGGTCACGACCCGCCAGCCACCCCTTGTCATCGGGGCGGACGGACCGGCCCTGGTCCGCAATCAGCCAGTCAGGGGATGGACATTTAAATAATGCCCATTTAGGCTTATTCGCTTTAACTACACAGAAAAGCTCGCCTGAGGCTCCAAAACGCCAGCTCGAGACATGTCGTGCTTGTGTGGGCGACCGGTTTTTGGGATAAATAGCACCAGATATCGGATAATTCCGGCCATGAGACCGCCCCGGGCACAAGATTATGTCGCTTTGTTGCGGCTGTATCGTACTGATCTCCGTCAGGTGACGGAGACCGGCGGCAATCGGTTCGAACTGCTTTTCCTGCAAGTCATTCGCCTCCTTGGCGAACCCTCCCCGTTTAATCAGACCCTGCCGGCCCCCTTTCTGGATGTGGCACGGCGCTATAGCCGGGGCGAGCTTCACACGCTGTCCCACTTCCAGCATGACGAAAACCGGCAATTTTTCCTGAGCGATCTGTACGACTATCTGAAAATGCAGACCGATCCCAGCGAGCGGAAGGCGTAGGAAAAGACGTTCGGATTATGCTGCCTTGAAAAGGTGTGTCTCTTCGTTGGTGCATTAAACGGCAGGTGATACCGCGTTCGGGCAACTTTCAGGCGTTCGTGATGCCGGGACTGCTAAGCCGGTAGCCATGGCGCAGGCAGTGGCGTAGCAGATCGTGCAGCAGATAATTGACCTGGCGCTTTTCGTCACGATGAAAGCGACCCGCGTCGGCGACCTGATAACGAGCGGGGATGCGATCGCAGCCCTGGTAGCCCATCACCTCCATGACGCCCGCATCATCGTAAACGCGCACCTTCATTAAGAGGTCGGAAAGCCAATCATGATCCACGCAAAAAGGTTTGGCGAGCAGCAGTGTGGCGGTGTAGCGGGTCACCTCTAGCACGTGCACGTTCAGCTCGCCCTGGGTGCTATCCGAGGCCAGCGCAAAAGTATCCCCCTCCTTCGTCTGTTCCGGTAGGAGATGCAGAAGCAATCTGTAGTTCTCCTCATAGATCCACATCGGATTACGAGGAGGTACGCCGACAATCGTATGGCTCATTAACGGCACCCGAAGCGTAATCATTCGCCCGTGCTTTGACTTGTGTTCAGTCTAACACACGCCCGGCACTGCTCATGGCTGAAACCGGCTCCAGACAGGCCGAAACTGCGAACCCGGTCAGGCGCAACGGGTCCGTCACATCCGGGAGGCGGCCTACGTTTGCCTGAAGGGTGTGATTGACACGAGATTTGCTTACCTTGAGGACCACGGCAGGCTCCTCGAGGTTCAATTCGTCGTCGCAAAGTGAAGCGCCCTGCGGGGCAGGTGGAGCAGCAGAGCAAGCAAAAGAAAAATGGCGTCCCGAGCAGGATTCGAACCTGCGACCCTTCGCTTAGGAGGCGAATGCTCTATCCTACTGAGCTACCGGGACGAAGGGATGGTACTGGTCATCTGGTGGAGCCGAGGGGAGTCGAACCCCTGACCTCAGCAGTGCGATTGCTGCGCTCTCCCAACTGAGCTACGGCCCCGCAATAGCCCCACATTCTAGCATTTGCGGAAGAAACGATGCCACAGGCACGAGCTAACCGAGATAATCCTTCTCAAACCGTATTTTCAGAACCTGCCACCCGGTTTTCTTCGCACGGGCCGCAAGCGCGCCCAAACCCCCTATTCCCGTAATTTTCGAGCGGGAATTTTTTTTGCTTCTGCCTACCCTTTTTTGTTATAAAGAATTTCTCCCGCCAATAGCGGGACATTCTGCGTTTTTCAAATAATCTCTTCCCGTGATTCTGTGCCTCCCACAGGCACTGTCAGTCAATCTTTCGAGCCCGGATTTTTCTCGCTTTATGACCAAGATAGCAGCACAGATCAAACAACCGTCAGTGACGCCGGAAGGACTTTTCGGTTCGACCAAGCGCTTCAAGGTCTATACCGAGCGGCACATCGATCAGATTCCGCAAGTCCAGAAGCTGCCGGAAGAACAGCGATTCGCGATGCGTGTGGTGGCCAGTGTTCTTCCGTTTCGGGTCAACCAGTATGTCATCGATGAACTCATCGACTGGAGCAATATCCCGCAGGACCCTCTCTTTCAGCTGACGTTCCCGCAGCCGGGGATGCTGACGCCCGAACAGTTCGGGCGTATGGCTGCACTGTTCCGCGAAGGCGCCGACCGCACCGTTATCCGGGAGACTGCCAGTGCCATCCGCGATGACCTCAACCCCCATCCGGCCGGGCAACGGGAGCTGAACGTCCCCAAGGTCGACAAAGAGCGGATCGAAGGCATACAGCACAAATACCGAGAAACGGTACTTTTCTTCCCCAGCCAGGGCCAGACCTGCCACTCGTATTGCACCTTCTGCTTTCGCTGGGCACAGTTTGTCGGTGACAAGGAGTTGCGTTTCGCCACCAACGAGGCGAGTCAGCTGCACCACTATCTGCGCAAGCATACCGAAGTCACCGATCTACTCATCACCGGAGGCGACCCGATGGTGATGAAGACCCGGCACTTCAAGGCTTATCTGGAACCTCTGCTGGAACCGGCGTTCGATCACGTCACCAATATTCGCATTGGCACCAAGGCACTCTCCTTTTGGCCGCAGCGTTTTGTCACCGACGGCGATGCCGAAGAGCTCCTTGGGCTGATCGAAAGGGCGGTAGGCGCCGGAAAACAGGTAGCGTTCATGGCTCATTTCAATCATTGGCGTGAAATGGAGACGGAGCTTTGCCATGAGGCTATTCGCCGCATACGCGCTACCGGAGCCGTCATCCGCAGTCAATCGCCGCTGATTCGCCACATCAACGATGACGCCGATGTCTGGGCACGCATGTGGCGGACACAGACCCGCTTGGGGGTCTATCCTTATTACATGTTTATCGAGCGCGATACGGGGTCGAAGCGCTATTTTGAATTGCCCCTGGTTCGTGCCTGGGAAATCTATCGCGACGCCATGAAGCAGGTCTCAGGCCTGGCCCGCACCGCCCGTGGACCGAGCATGAGTGCCGGCCCGGGCAAAATCGAGGTGCAAGGCGTCGCCGAAGTGGCAGGAGAAAAGGTGTTTGTCCTGCGCTTTATTCAGGGGCGGAATCCCGATTGGGTTCAGCGCCCCTTCTTCGCCAGGTTCAATCCCGATGCCACATGGCTGCACCAACTGAAGCCCGCCTTTGGCGAAGAGAAGTTCTTCTTCCAGGACGAGTATGACACGATGTGCCGGGAAGCCATGTTCGAATTCGACTGATGCAGGGGGAGAGATCTTGCGCGAAGAGCGATTGCCGCGGGGACGGCCGGTCATCTTCGGTGAAGTGCTTTTCGACTGTTTCGAGAAGCAGGGCACCAGCCTTCTCGGCGGTGCCCCGTTCAATGTAGCCTGGCACCTGCAGGGCTTTGGCCTGGAACCCGTCTTCATCAGCCGTATCGGCGATGACGAACGGGGCCGACAGGTGCGTCGGGCCATGGCCCGGTGGGGCATGAGTACTGGCGGCCTGCAGATCGACTCACGACACCCCACTGGCGAGGTCCGCATCACTCTCGAGGCCGGTCAACCTACCTTCTCCATCCTGCCCGACCGGGCCTACGATTTCATCGACGATGCCGAGGCGTTATCAGCCATTCCCGAGCGTCCCGCCCTGCTCTATCACGGCAGCCTGGCCGCGCGCCACACCATCTCCGCCGCCACCCTCGACCTGCTGCGCGAACATATGGCCGCGCCGCTGTTCGTAGACGTCAATCTGCGAGCACCCTGGTGGGACAGGCAGACACTGGCCAGGCATCTGACCGGGTGCCGCTGGGTCAAGCTCAACGGCGACGAAGTGGTGCAACTGGCCACAGGCCCGGTGCTCGAAGACCATGAGCTGCAGGAGGGCGCCGATGCTTTACGCCTGGAGTTTGGCATCGAGACGTTGATTGTCACCCTGGGAGAGGAAGGTGCATTCATTCTCGACCGCAAAGGGGTATGGCGGGACCATCCGCCACCGGTCACCGACCTGGCCGATACCGTCGGGGCGGGAGATGCCTTCAGCGCAGTATGCATTCTCGGACTGATATACGACTGGTCACTCCCGCAAATACTCCATCGTGCCCTGGGTTTCGCCGCGGAAGTCTGCCGCGTCCGCGGTGCGACCATCGCCGACGAGGATTTCTACCAAACCCGAATGAATTCCTGGATCGATGAATAACGAAGGTCTGTACATCATACTGGTCAGTGTTCACGGCCTGATTCGCGGCCACGATCTGGAGTTGGGCCGGGATGCGGATACCGGAGGTCAGACCACGTATGTGGTGGAGCTGGCCCGGGCCTTGGCCAAACATCCCGATGTAGCGCATGTGGACCTGCTGACACGCCGGGTCATCGATCCAAAGGTTTCCGCCGACTACGCCATTCCCCTCGAACCGATAGCCCCCAATGCCAACATCGTGCGTCTCGCCTGTGGCCCGCGCCGCTATTTGCGCAAAGAGGTGCTCTGGCCCTATCTCGATTCCATGGCCGATCAGGCGTTACAGCATGTCCGCCATATGGGCCGTGTCCCCGATATCATCCATTCCCATTATGCGGATGCCGGTTACGTCGGCGCCCGGCTGGCGGGACTCCTGGGTGTACCGCTGATCCATACCGGCCACTCGCTCGGCCGCGAGAAGCGGCGGCGGCTGCTGGACCGCAACGTCAAGCCACAACAGATCGAGAAACACTACAACATCAGCGAGCGCATCGATGCGGAAGAGATGGCCATGGATATGGCCAGCGGGGTGATCGCCAGCACCCGTCAGGAAGTCGAGGAGCAGTACAGCCTGTACGAAAACTACCACCCTCGTCGCATGCGGGTGATTCCCCCGGGCACGGAGTTGAATCGCTTCCATCCACCGAAGGAACCACTGGGCGACAACTCGCGAGTCAAGGGCATGATCGGACGTTTTCTGACCAACCCGGACAAACCCGTCATTCTCGCTCTCTCCCGCGCCGATGAACGCAAAAACCTTCAGACATTGGTGCGGGCGTATGGAGAGAACGAACGCCTGCGGGATTCAGCCAATCTGTTGATTGTTGCCGGCAACCGCGACGATATCGGTTCGATGGACCGTGGTCCCCGCAAGGTGCTCACCGAGCTTCTGTTGCTCATCGACCGTTACGACCTTTACGGCCACGTCGCCTATCCCAAACATCACCACGCCAATGATGTCCCGGACTTCTACCGATTGGCGGCAGAGAGCCACGGCGTCTTCGTCAATCCGGCGCTCACCGAACCCTTCGGCCTGACACTCATCGAGGCGGCGGCCACCGGACTTCCCATCGTAGCCACCGAGGATGGCGGTCCGCGCGATATCGTCGCTCACTGTAACAACGGACTTCTGGTCGATCCGCTCGATGCCGACCGTTTGGGGGAAGCGCTGCTGGAAGCCATCAGCGACCGCAAACAGTGGAAAGACTGGTCGAGCCACGGCACCAGGGGGGCACATAGATTCTATTCCTGGCGCAGCCATGTGGATCAGTATCTCAAAGAGGTGCGAGCGATACTCGGCAAGCACCACAAGGCTCGTCCGGTACGACCCCACACCAGCCGCCTGCCAACCATCGAGCGGCTGGTGGTCTGTGACGCCGACCAGACCCTGCTGGGCGACCGCGCGGGCCTCAGGGCCCTGCTCGAGGCACTGGAAAAAGCCGGCGACCGGGTGGGGTTCGGAGTCGTTAGCGGCCGACACCTGGAGAGTACCCTGGCGGTCCTCGACGAATGGGGCGTACAGCGGCCCGACCTTATCGTCACCTCCGTAGGCAGTGAGATTTACTACGGCAACCGCATGGTGGAGGACCGCGGCTGGCGGAAGCACATCGAGTATCGGTGGGATTCGGAGCGCCTGCGGCAGGCCATGGAAAACATTCCCGGCATTCGCCTCCAGGCGGCGGATAATCAGCGTGACCACAAAATCAGTTATTTCATCGATCCCGACACGGCTCCGCCGGTCCGCAAGATTATCCGCTATCTACGCAACCTCGATCTGCACGCCAATGTCATCTACTCCCATGGATCGTTTCTCGATTTGCTGCCGATCCGTGCTTCCAAGGGCCAGGCGTTGAGATATATTGCCGCGAAATGGGGCATTCCTCCGGAGCGGATGGTGGTGGCCGGCGATTCCGGCAACGACATCGAAATGTTGCGGGGCGATATCCTCGGGGTGGTCGTCGGCAATTACAGCCGTGAACTCGAACGACTGCGGGGCGAGCCGGGGATCTATTTCGCCGAAGCCCACTATGCGTTCGGAGTACTGGAAGGTCTGCGTCATTATGCCTTCCTCGAAACAGGGAATGAGCCGGTCGTGTTGGAGGAGAACTCGTGATCCCCAGCCTCGGAGAGTCTCTCGGCGAGCACCGCAATGCCATCTATTCGCTTCTGCGCCACTACGTTGGGCTGGGTAAGCCGTTTCTGCTGCGTTCGGAGCTTTGGGACGAATTCTCCCGTTTCTGCAAAAAGCCTGAGCATCAACACCTTTGCGACTCCTCGGTAGCTCGAGTCATCCGGTCCAGCCAAGAGGCGGTTATCGAGGCCCCGTGGGTGTATCTCGCCGTACGGTCGCGAATCGCCCGATGGACTTACCTTCGCTTCCATATCGATACGCTTGACCATGAAGAGGCGACCACATCCGAATTTCTGTACTTCAAGGAGCGGGTACATAATGGTGGCCGAAATGAGGAATGGATGCTCGAGATCGACCTGGGTCCGTTCAACCGCGAATTCCCCAGGCTGAAAGAGCCCCGCTCCATCGGACGCGGAGTGGAATTTCTCAATCGGCGGCTCTCGTCGCAGCTGTTTCAGGAGATCGGAAAAGGGGACAAACGGCTACTCGAATTTCTCCGCATGCACCAGTGCCAGGGTCGGCAATTGATGCTGAACAACCGGATCGCCGACGTAGCGGCACTTCGCCATGCCCTGCACCAGGCGGAGGAGTATCTGTCGGACCAGCCTCCCGATGACGAATGGGAAAGTGTCGGTTATGCGCTTCAGCAGCTGGGTTTCGAGCCCGGCTGGGGACGCACCGCGGCCCGAATGCGAGACCAGTTGTCACTGCTGACGGATATCCTCGAGGCGCCCGCGCCCGAACCCCTGGCACGCCTCCTTGGCGAGATGCCCATGATCTTCAATCTGGTGATACTGTCCCCCCACGGTTTCTTCGGCCAGTCGAATGTACTGGGCCTTCCCGATACCGGCGGCCAGGTGGTGTATATTCTCGACCAGGTGCGTGCCCTCGAGAAGGAGATCCGCCGCAGGATCGATGAACAGGGCCTGGAGATCGAGCCGCAAATCCTGGTGGTGAGTCGCCTGATTCCCGAAGCCGGCAAAACCAACTGCGACGAACGCCTGGAACCCATTGTCGGCACCCAAAATGCCCGCATCCTGCGCGTTCCCTTTAGGACCGGGAACGGCGAGATTCTCCCCCAATGGGTCTCCCGTTTCGAGGTCTGGCCCTATCTGGAACGCTTCTCCTTTGATGTGGAGCGGGAGATCCTGGCGGAGCTGGGGGCCCGTCCGGACCTTATCATCGGCAACTATTCCGATGGCAATCTGGTGGCGACGCTGCTTTCACAACGCCTGCACGTAACCCAGTGCAACATCGCCCACGCCCTGGAGAAGACGAAATACCTCTACGCCGACCTTTACTGGCAGGAAAACGAGCCCGAATACCACTTTTCCTGTCAGTTCACCGCCGATCTTATCGCCATGAATGCGGCGGATTTCATCGTCACCAGCACCTATCAGGAGATCGCGGGCACCACGGAGAGCGTCGGCCAGTACGAATCCTATGGTGCCTTCACCATGCCCGGGCTCTATCGAGTGTTGAACGGGATCGATGTCTTCGACCCCAAGTTCAATATCGTCTCACCGGGGGCGGATCCCGATGTCTATTTCCCCTACACCGAGACTCGACGCCGACTGCCCGGCCTGCACGAGGAGATCGAAAAGCTGGTGTTCGGTGGCGACTGGCCCAACTCCCGGGGTCGACTCGAAGACGCCGATAAACCCGTTATCTTTACCATGGCACGTCTCGACCAGATCAAGAACATCAGCGGCCTGGTCGAGTGGTACAGCCGCAGCCCGAACTTACGCGAACAGGCCAACCTGCTGGTTATTGCCGGCCATGTCAATGTCGAAGAATCCGGCGATCGCGAGGAGCGGGATCAGATCGAGTGTATGCACGGGCTGATGGACGACTACGGCCTCGACCATCAGGTGCGCTGGCTCGGCGTTCACCTGGACAAACACCTGGCGGGTGAACTCTATCGGTACATCGCGGAACGGCGCGGTGTGTTCGTGCAGCCGGCACTGTTTGAAGCCTTCGGCCTGACCGTAGTGGAGGCGATGAGCTCGGGCCTTCCTACCTTTGCCACCCTCTATGGTGGCCCGCTGGAGATCATCCAGCACGGGCTCTCCGGTTTCCACATCGATCCCAACCACGGCGATCGGGCCGCCGAAGAGATCGCCGACTTCTTCCGCCGCTGCAAAACGGACCCGGATTACTGGGAGCAAGTCTCTGTAGCCGGCTTGAGGCGGATCCACGAGCACTATACCTGGGAGCTCTACGCCAACCGGCTGCTTTCACTATCCTGCATCTACGGGTTCTGGAAATACGTGACCAACCTCGACCGCGATGAGACCCGTCGATATCTGGAGATGTTCTATGGACTCTCTTACCGAAAGAGGGCGGAAACCGTGCGGAACCCGGCCGTCGATAACCAATAGATTTACTAGCCGGCCACTTCCACCCGGTCGCGCCCGGCTGTTTTGGCGGAATACAGCGCCGCATCGGCGGCGGCAATCAGCGACTCGGCGCCACCCTCGGCACCGAGTTGGGCCACACCGACGCTACAGGTCACCGATACCGCGACAGCCGCATCCGAGTACAGATTGTAGCATTTGGCGGCCAATCGCCGACGCAGCCGCTCAGCCATCGGCTCGGCTTTTTCGATAGCCGTCTCGGGCAGCACCACTGCGAACTCCTCCCCGCCGTAGCGGCCTACCAGATCCGAAGCCCGGGAAACCTCTTGAATGGCTTGCGCGCTTCCGGCCAGGACCTCATCCCCCGCCAGATGTCCGAAGCGATCATTGATCCGCTTGAAATGGTCCAGATCCACGAGCATCAGACAGAGGGGCCGGGAATAGCGACGTGCCCGGGCGAGCTCCTGCTCCATGCGAGCCGCCAGGTGTCGGCGATTGAGCAGGCCTGTCAGCCCATCGGTATTGGCCAGCCGCTCCATCCAGGCAGCAAGGATTTTTTCCCTGGTGATATCCCGGTGAGTGGCCACGAAGCCTTCAAGACGCCGGTGTTCGTCAAAGATCGGAGAAACCGTCAAGGCGCTCTCCAGGCTGGTTCCATCCTTGCGGCGATTGGTCAGCTCGCCCCGCCATACCCCTCCCGCCATGACGGTCTGCCACAATCTGGCGTAGAGTGCCGCCGGAGTACTTCCGCTCTGCAGCAATCGCGGTGTCTGCCCGAGAACCTCCTCTTTCGCGTAACCGGTCAGTACCGTAAAGGCCGGATTCACGTATTCGATGCGCCCCTCGGAATCGGTGATCATCATGCTTTCCGCAGCGTTATCGATCGCACGGAACAGGTGGCCGAGCGAGCTATCCAGTCGGGCCACACGGGCCTTATGCGGCCGAGTACGGCTCACGGCAATCCGGTCAAGGGATTGCCGCAGGCGCTCCGTAGTAAGTTCGGATTTGGGGAGATAGTCGACTGCGCCGCCATGCAGGGCGTCCACCGCGAGTGCCTCATCGCCAAGGCCAGTGAACAGCACTATAGGCGTGGTAATACCCAGGCCGAGTGCACTCCGAAGCAGGCTCAGGCCATCACCATCAGGCAGTTTGTAATCAACGAAGGCGCAGTCAAAGGAGCGCTTGGTCAGGAGCGACAGGGCCGATTTCAGCGAGCCGACATCATGGACCTCCGCATCCGGCGAGGTCCTGGCCAGCGCGCGGTGCATGGCGATGCGGTCATACTCGTCATCATCGACGACGAGCACCGTTAGGCCCTCCTCGCTCATGTTCAGGCTCTTCTCTTCCAGATCCCGCAGGGCAACCGCATGCTTTGAAGCGAGCGGTATAAGTCCTTGCATCGTAAGCTTAGCCTATCCCACTGCCAATCGTCGGGTCGCTCGATTGCAGGACCAGAAGGCCGACCTGCGATCACAACGGAGTTTCATCACCCGTGAAACCGCTTGCTGAAACCGCGTGCACTGCCGGCACGCGCACCGTAGAGTTCAGCATACAGCTTCTGCATTACCTCGGGTGCCGGTTCCTGAAAGGCTAGCCCCATCTCTCCGTGCGCAGTCCAGGCGATGGCTGCCGCAAGCGCATATCCCGCCTGATCATCACCAGGGAACCGGAAATGGACTTCGACCCGTGCATCCCGCGGGATCACGATGGGACCGGTTTCAATTCCCATGCCACCCGTGCCGATATCCCGGACCCGCCCACTGAACAAGCCCAACTCTTCATACCGCACCACGGCGTGCATTTGGACACGTTTCCGCCTGCCTCTACGATGTTCCATTGCCACGCCTCTCATCAAAGAGTCTTCATTTCAACTCCTTGGGGCATCAATGGAAATCCGGATCATTACGGAGGCGACAGTCCCTGCGGGCCTGCCTGGAGAACACAGCGCACTAACTCAGCGAGGGAGCCAGCCTCGAGTTTTTCCATAATATGGGCGCGATGGCTTTCCACCGTACGTCGACTGATTCCCAGCTCGGAGGCAACTTGCTTGTTGGATTTGCCTGTGACCAGCAGGTTCATGACTTCCCGTTCACGGCCGGTCAGGCGATCCAGTCGACAGGGCCGAATCCGTCCCCGTGCCAGGGCCTTGGCGCTTTCCAGGCACATCAGGATTCGATCCGGTGCGAGATGGGATTTGGGGAGATAGTCCGCGGCCCCGGCTTTGAGCACTTCAACAGCCAAAAGCTCGTCGCCATAGCCGGTGAGGATGATAACCGGGGTCGTCAGACCCTCCCTCCGTACTTGTTGGAGAAGCTCCAGGCCGGATCGTCCGGGCAACCGGTAGTCGACGAAGGCCGCCAGGTACTCGCGCCGCCGCAGCTTGTTCAGAGCCGCCTCGGATTCGCCTGCCTGATCAATAGGAGAATCCGGAACCGCGCTCTCCAGTGCCCGGCGTATCGTTTCACGATCGACTGCATCGTCATCCACGATCAATAAGGTGGAAGGTTCGGTATCGGCTTCCATGCCGTCTCGACCCCTCTGCTATGTCCGTTTCGCCTCGCCGGAGACTGCTCTCCGGCGCCCCATCAAAGTCTCCCTGACTTTCTTTTGTGCCCCTTGCCAAGCTCCGCCGAGGCGGCTGGTTCAACCCAAGCAGAGACGCCCCCTCGCAGGAGTGAACCGTACCTACACCATAGCAGCCTGTTGGCATAGGTCGTAAGAGGAAAAGCGGGATGCGGCCGGTTATTTCGATCCTTCAACGAATAACGTAGCCATTTAGCCCGAAGATTTCATAACTTCGTGCCAAGATCGCGCAGAATGTTTGTTTCACGAGGAAATTTTCGAAGGAGCGGCGTATCGGGGATTACGCCGACTGAGGGAAATATTTTTTGTGGAATCAAGAGACAAGCGAGACCGGTGCAAATTTATGAAAGATTCGAGATTAGGACCAGGAGGACGGAGAGCCGGTCGATATCCTTTTTTCTGCCGTAAACCGGGCACAACTCCGACAAGCTGACACTTGCTACACGTATTCGCTCAGTTGCCAATAACGGCCGATGGTCCCGAAAAGCTCCACCAGCGCCTCGTAAGAGACCGGCTTGATAAAATAGCCAGCGACGTTGTATTCAAAAGCCGTCGCTTTATCCGATGGCTGGCTCGAAGAGGTCAACGCAACGGTCGGGAACGCTTTCAGTTCGGGATCGGCCCTGAGTTCCTTCAGAAATGCGATCCCGTTCATTCGCGGCATGTTGAAGTCGAGCAGAATGAGTTTGGGAACCAGTTTCGGTCTATTCTGCCCGCGTAGGAGCTCCAGCGCCTTATCACCCGACTCGGCCACGTAAAGAGGGTTGTCAATACCGTGCTTTTTGAACGCACGCTGCACCATCATGACATCCACTTCATCATCCTCAACCAGCAAAATGGGCGGTTTGTTCATAGATACGAGTACGACCCCTGATACACTAATGACGGTCCTGGCGTTTCGGTGAGGGCATATTCAGCCCCAGCCAGTAATCGACGACCAGTTTGAGCGCTTCGGAAAATTCCTTGTAATCGACGGGCTTTCTCACATAGCTGTTTGCCCCCAGATCATAGCTGGTGGTCACGTCCGTCTGCTCGACGGATGACGTGAAGACCACCACGGGGGTGAGGCGGGTACGATTATCGACGCGCAGCGCCTGCAGAACCTCCAACCCGCCCATCTTGGGAAGTTTCAGGTCGAGCAGGATCAGCCGCGGCGGCCGTTCCGAACCGAAGAGATAATCCAGTGCCTCACGGCCGTTATGGGCCACGAAAACCTTATCCTGCAGCGCCCGCGTTCGCAATGTGCGCAAAATCAGCTCTTCATCGTTAGGATCATCTTCGACCAAGAGGATCGAGGGATTCTCCATATTATTGTGCTCCTTTCCACCAGGAGTTTTCATTTCAACGGATTCGACTGCAAACCAACCACCCAGCGATGGCCGATGCCAATCGGAAAACTCCTAGTATAGGTTAGACGATTATTCAATGCTTTCACTCCCATCGGGCAAAGTGAAGAAAAAACTGGCTCCCTTCCCCGGCTGTCCCTCAGCCCAGGTCCGGCCGAAGTGCCGGTGCACTATCCGCTGCACCGTGGCGAGCCCGATGCCGCTGCCTTCATATTGTTCGCCCCGATGCAGTCGCTGGAACGGCTGGTAGAGGCTGTTGGCGACCTCCTGTTCGAAGCCGATGCCGTTGTCGCGAACGAAAAAGGCAGCTCCTACCTCGGTATCCATGCAACCGACTTCGATCACTGCGGGATCGCGCTCGGCGGTAAACTTCCATGCGTTCTCGAGCAGGTTCTGCAGCAGCAGGCGCAGCAGAATGGGATCCGCGTGGGCAACCATACCCGGCTGAATGCGCCACTCGGCCCGACGCCCGGGGTCCGAAGCCGTTACCAAGTCGGACAACTCCGCTGCCAGGGCGCTGACATCGACAGCTTCGGGATGGATTTCCCGGCGTGAAACACGGGAAAGGCCAAGCAGACCGTCAATCATCTGGCCCATGCGGATTGAGGCAGCCCGCATCCGCCCAAGATAGTCTTGGGCCGTCTCTTCGAGTTGGCCGCTGTAATCTTCAAGCAGGGCCTGCCCGAAACCGTTGACGGCCCGCAACGGCGCCCGTAGGTCGTGGGAGACAGAATAACTGAAGGTCTCCATTTCCCGGTTCACCTCCTGCAGTTCCCGGGTACGCTCCGCTACCATCGATTCCAGTTGCTGCTCGTAGCGCTCCCGTCCCTGTTCGATGCGCTTGCGTTCAGAAATGTCCCGAAACACCACCACGGCACCGGTGATGTCCCCATCGTCTCCTCGCAACGGGGCACTGGTGAACGCCACCGGGAATGCTGCTCCATCACGTCGGTGGAACAGGTCATCATCCGAATGCCGGACCTTGCCGTCCTTCAGGGTCAGCAAGACAGCACATGCCTCTCTGGGATGCTCCTCCAGCCCCCCGGGCGGCTGATGCAGGGTCGTATGCGCATTCCTGCCGATGAGCGCCTCCGCGCTCCAGCCGGTAAGCCGCTCCAGAGCCGGATTCACGAAAACGGTCCTGCCCCTCCGATCGACGCCGAAAATCCCATCCCCCACGGACTGCAAAATGGAGTGCAGTTCCACATTCTTGTTATGCAAACTCTCCTCGGCCTGTTTGCGAACGGTGATGTCATGACTGACATGGACTACCCCGGCCTGTGCAGCCCCGCCGGGCTGCTCGATAGGCGTAATCGTCACCGAATGCCAGATCCCGGTATCCTTGAACGGGACCTCGAACGTCATCAGTTCTTTGAGGTCTCCGCGAATACACCGGCAGATGGGGCAGTCCTCCTCCGACCACTCCCGAGGATGCAGCAGTTGGTGACAAAACCGTCCAACCGGCTGAGTGTCGCGAACCTGCACCCGGGCGGCCCGGTTGCTCTGCCGGATAACCCCATTTTGATCGACCACCACGACAGGGTCGGGCACTGCGTCATAGGTGGTCGCACCGCGGGAGAGCAGGCGAAACGGCTCATTGAGCGAGGTTTCGACGATGGCCACAAAAACCAGCCAATAAGATAAGAGCTTGCCGACGTGGCCGACGAAATTCTCCAGGCCATAGACGCTTTCATATAACGTAAACAAGAACTCGGATAGTGCGGTCACACTGATCGCAAGCGCCATCAGCTTGACGACTCGCTGATCGATCTCTCCGCCCCGCATCCACAGGTGCCAAAGGGCGACGATCAGCAGGCCGATAATGACGTACTCACTGACCACTTTAAACCGCGTCAATCCCTGCCCCGCAACGAATGCATCGGGAAATGCCCCTGCGAAGATCAGCACCGAGACAACCGCCGCGAACGTTCCGATACCTGCAAAGGCAAGACCCCGATGCAGGCCGTTCACCGCAAACGCAGGTGCAACCAGTAACACCAAGGCCTCCAGGTAGCGTGTTGCGACCCAGAATTGCGTAGAGGTATTGGCGGCATCGGGCTCGATAATCCCGATGCCCTGGTAGCTAAGGGTATGCAGCAGATCCATAACGCCGACCCAAAAATACCCTGCTGCCAGAAATACCAGGAAGCCATTGCGTGAGAAGGGATAGGTTTGCCAACCGACCACCGCCAACAAAATGGCGACGATGACCGCGAAGAGCTCGACAAGGGTATGGAACAGCAGGTAGTTATAGGAGACCGTTGAGATCAGCAGGCCGGCCATCAACAACAGACCCCAGACGCCAAAACCAAGATCGAGTCCGTATCGCATCTTCACTTGGGGAATGCGACTTTCCACTTCCGCTCCTCACCTTTTCCGTTCATCAAGGATAACCCCTCAGCGGGAAGCCCGTATTGGAGATCGGAGGTGCTGGAGTTATCACCGGACGCCACGATATCACTGAGGGATTCCTCCCTCCAAACAGGGGATTATGGCCCGAGAGATAAGGTACGCCCACTAATATCAGCGCGCCAGGTGATACCGGCAAACCTGCCAGGTATCCCGCACAAAATCCTGCATGAGCGGAGGGGAAAGCGAGATACAAAAAAGCCCACGCCTGAGCGCGGGCTTTCGGAAGATGGCGCGCCCGCGAGGATTCGAACCTCGGACCGCCTGGTTCGTAGCCAGGTACTCTATCCAGCTGAGCTACGGGCGCTGAAACGGCTGTGCATTATGGTGAAGCCCCACTCCCCTGTCAAGCGGTGCTGCCGCTCTGTTGGAAGATTGCGTATACCAAAATGAAGTCGATTTATTGGCGGGGAGAGAGGATTGTTCTGGACCTTCTGTCCCCACCCTGTCGGCCATTTCGCTTCGGTCGAACCCCGGTCGGGGGTTCGGTTCCCTCTTTCCGGTACCGCGACTCAAATTGTCACGGCGTTAACTATCTTTCCTTGAATTTGGCGGAGAGAGAGAGGATTACTCCGGGCGTCCTGCCCTCCGCCCCTTCGGGGCCGACCTGCGGTCGTTCCGAATCGCTCCAGGCGATTCGGTCAAACCCTCTGTCGGGTTCAAATCCCTCTCGGGCGGGCTCCGCCATGGACCGGTGCTATCCGGCTACATATCGCTTCTTTGTATGGCGGAGAGAGAGGGATTACTCCGGGCGTCCTGCCCTCCGCCCCTTCGGGGCCGACCTGCGGTCGTTCCGAATCGCTCCAGGCGATTCGGTCAAACCCTCTGTCGGGTTCAAATCCCTCTCGGGCGGGCTCCGCCATGGACCGGTGCTATCCGGCTACGTATCGCTTCTTTGTATGGCGGAGAGAGAGGGATTCGAACCCTCGATGGGGGATAAACCCCATACTCCCTTAGCAGGGGAGCGCCTTCAGCCACTCGGCCATCTCTCCTTTGCGAGCGCGCAAGGATACTAAATGAGAAGGGCCAACGTAAAGGGCCTTATCCCTCAGGAAGGGATTTCTTCACCGTTCTTCTCACGCTGAATCCGTTCATAGATCTCCTCACGATGCACCGAGACATCCTTGGGAGCATTCACCCCGATACGTACCTGGTTACCCTTGATACCCAAAACGGTTACCGTCACTTCATCACCAATCACGAGTGTTTCACCCACCCGCCGAGTCAAAATCAACATCGTCTATACTCTCCTCAGTACAATCCGTTTTTCCATTAGCGTGAATGCCTCACACTTTCCTGTTCGACAGCTTATCCGCCACAGAGTGCTGTCGTTGAACTGTCTTGCGCACGATGTGTGCGTTGAATCACGCTTCCGTGGACGCAACCGGCTCCTGCTCGAGCTTGAAGGCATTGTGCAGGGCACGTACGCCAAGCTCCAGGTATTTTTCGTCGATAACCACCGAAATCTTGATTTCCGAGGTGGAGATCATCCGAATGTTGATACCTTCTTTGGCCAAAGCCGCGAACATGGTACTGGCGATCCCGGCGTGGGAACGCATGCCCACACCGACCAGCGAAATCTTGGCGATCTTGTTGTCGCCAGCCACCTCACGCGCCCCCACCGCTGTGGCGGTCTCGCGCAGCATTTGCAGTGCCTGTTCGTAATCGTTGCGGTGCACGGTGAAGGTGAAATCGGTCATGGAACCATCGGCACTGACGTTCTGAACGATCATGTCGACCTCGATGTTCGCCTCACCGATCGGCCCGAGAATCAAGGAGGCGATGCCGGGTTGATCCGGCACCCCCTGAATGGTCAGCTTGGCCTCGTCACGATTAAAGGCGATACCGGAGATCAGCGGTTCTTCCATTCCGTCTTCCTCGTAGGTAATCAGCGTTCCGGGACCTTCCTGAAAAGAGGAGAGGACCCGGAGCGGGACATTGTATTTTCCGGCAAACTCGACGGCGCGGATCTGCAGTACCTTTGAACCCTGGCTGGCCATCTCCAGCATCTCTTCGAAGGTGATCCGTTCCAGCCTGCGTGCACCGGAGACTACCCGTGGATCGGTGGTATAGACGCCGTCCACATCGGTATAGATCTGGCACTCATCGGCCTGGAGCGCCGCCGCGAGTGCCACAGCCGTGGTATCCGAACCACCTCGCCCCAAGGTCGTGATATTGCCCTCTTCATCCATCCCCTGAAAGCCGGCGACGACCACTACGCGACCGGCCCCCAGATCATCACGCACCCGTTCCTCGTCGATTCCCAGGATACGGGCCTTGCTATGAGCGCTATCGGTGAGAATATTCACCTGCGCACCGGTATAGGAGCGGGCCTCGCAACCCAACTGCTGGAGCGCCATGGACAGAAGTGCGATGGTCACCTGCTCACCCGTAGAGAGCAGCACATCCATCTCCCGCACATCCGGCTCGGGCATAATGCTTTTGGCCAGATCGGTGAGCCGATTGGTTTCGCCGCTCATGGCCGAAACCACAACGACGACATCATCGCCGCGATCACGGAATTTCTTGACCTTTCGTGCAACGTTGGTGATTCGGTCTGCACTGCCGACGGACGTGCCGCCGTATTTTTGTACGATTAACGCCATATATTCAGCCGTTATGTCCACAATGGACGGTATGCCGCGAAGACACAATGTCCAAAAATGGAAATGTCCAGATGGACGATATCCGCAAGGACAGGATGTCCGGAAGCGGATTATGCCCACGATAGACGGTGTTCCGCGAGGACATGGAGTCCAAAAGCGCGCGACCTGAAAAGGTCGCTGATTAAACACTAAATCAGCCCCGATTTAAAGAGCCGGACGCGTGTGCACGGGCCTTACCCCTCTCATGGGAGACCAGCCCTTCGGGGCGAATCGTCCCGCTCGATACCTTTACCCACAGCCGCTGCACCGTACCAGGCGTGCAAGGTGGTTAGCCGCCGAGTCGCTCACGAACCCATGCTTCGACCGAACCGAGGGCCTCATTGAGTGCCTCCGGCTGGTTTCCGCCAGCCATAGCCATATCGGGCCGCCCACCACCTTTGCCTCCCACCTGTCCGGCAACGGCGTTCACCAAATCGCCGGCCTTGACTCGATGGGTCAGGTCCTTTGTAACCCCGGCCGCCAGGTTTACCTTGCCATCACCGGCGGTGCCGAGCACGATGACAGCCGAGCCCAGCTTGTTCTTGAGCTGGTCCATTGTGTCGCGCAGTGACTTGGGATCCGCTCCCTCGAGGTTGGCCGAGAGCACCTTGACGCCATCGACTTGCACTACCTGCGAGGCCAGATCGGAGCCTTGGGCACTGGCCAACTTGGCCTTGAGCTTCTCCAACTCCTTTTCCAGACCGCGGCTGCGCTCGACCAGTTGTTCGACCTTTTCGACGAACGATTCGCGACTCCCCTTGACCAGGCCCGCTACCCGATCGAGCCGTGCGTCGGTATCATCCAGGTGACGCAGGGCCTGCGCTCCACAGACCGCCTCGATGCGGCGTACGCCCGCAGCCACCCCCGCCTCGGAGATGATCCGGCAGAGACCGATATCGCCGGTACGCTTCACGTGAATGCCGCCACAAAGCTCGACGGAGAAGTCGCCCATCCGCAGCACCCGCACCTCGTTGCCGTATTTCTCCCCGAACAGAGCCATGGCCCCGGACTCCCTGGCCTCCTCCAATGCCATGACCTTCGCTTCGACGGGTACGTTCTCGCGGATCTGCCTGTTGATCAGCGCCTCGATCTCCTTGAGCTGCTCCGGGGTAATTGCCTCGAAATGGGAAAAGTCGAAGCGCAGCCGATCGGCTGCGACCAGTGAACCCTTCTGCTGGACGTGTTCGCCAAGGACCTGGCGCAGAGCCGCGTGGAGCAGGTGGGTGGCCGAATGATGACGGACCGTATCACCCCGCAGATCGGGGTCCACATGCGCCTTGACCATGCCACCCTTGCGCAGCTCCCCGTGGCTGACCATGCCGAAATGGGCGTGGACCCGGCCCAATTTCCGGGTGTCGCGCACGTCAAAGCTGCCCTGCTCTGCGCTCAGTGTGCCACAGTCACCCACCTGACCACCTGATTCGGCATAAAAAGGCGTACGGTCCAGGACTACCAGGCCCTCCTGCCCCTCGTGCATGATATTGGTCGGCTTGCCATCCAGGTAAAGTTCGAGAATCTCGCCGGAGTCGGTCAGGGAGTCGTAACCGGTAAACTCGGTCTCACCTTCGATTTCCAGTTGATAGGCATACCCGCCGCTGAATTGGCTGGCGGATCGGGCACGCTCACGCTGTATCTCCATCTCCCGCTCGAATCCGGCCATATCCACCGACAGGCCCCGTTCCCGGGCGATGTCCGCCGTCAGGTCGGCAGGAAAACCGTAGGTATCGTATAGCTTGAAAAGCGTTTCCCCCGGGATCTCCCTGCCGGTGAGCCCGCCGATGGCCTCCTCGAGAATGGCCATCCCCTGTTCCAGGGTCTCCGCGAAACGCTCCTCTTCCTGCTTCAGGATCTGCTCGACGCGGGCCCGGGACTCCGACAACTCCGGATAGGCATCCCCCATCATTTCGGCCAGCGGCGCTACCAGCTTGTGAAAGAAGGGCTCACGCAAAGCCAATTTATGGCCGTGGCGGACAGCACGGCGGATGATGCGACGCAGCACATAGCCGCGCCCCTCGTTGGAGGGAATGACCCCGTCCACCACCAGAAAGGCGCAGGAGCGGATGTGATCGGAGATGACCCGCAAAGACTTGTTTTCCAAGTCGCCGATTCCAGCCAGTTTCGCCGCCGCCTTGATGAGATGCTGGAACAGATCGATCTCGTAGTTGGAGTGCACCCCCTGCATAACCGCAGCCAGGCGCTCCAGCCCCATGCCGGTATCGACCGAGGGTTTGGGAAGCGGTTTCAGCTCCCCTTTCGCGTCACGGTCGTACTGCATGAATACGAGATTCCAGATCTCGATATAGCGATCGCCGTCCTCGTCCGGACTTCCCGGCGGACCGCCCGGAACTTCGGGGCCGTGATCGTAGAATATCTCCGAGCAGGGGCCGCAGGGACCGGTCTCCCCCATGGACCAGAAATTATCCTTGGCGCCGCAGCGGGAGAAGCGCCCGGGATCGACCTTCAGCTCCTTGAGCCAGATATCCGCCGCCTCATCATCATCTTCATAGACGGTAACCCACAGCTTCTCGGCCGGCAGCCCGCAGGTCCGGGTCAGGAAGTCCCAGGCGTACCCGATCGCTTCGCGTTTGAAGTAGTCGCCGAAGCTGAAGTTGCCCAGCATTTCGAAGAAGGTGTGGTGCCGGGCGGTGTAGCCGACATTATCCAGATCATTGTGCTTGCCGCCGGCCCGCACGCAGCGCTGCACCGACGTTGCCCGGCTGTAGCCGCGCTGTTCCAGCCCCAGAAAGATGTCCTTGAACTGGACCATACCGGCATTGGTGAACAGAAGCGTCGGGTCGTTGGCGGGAACCAACGAACTGCTGGGGACCACCTGGTGGCCCTGTCCGCGAAAAAACTCCAAAAACGCGGTGCGAATCTCTGCACTGGTGTTCATTAGCTCCAACCCGTTGGAGATGTTAGGAACAACTTAGAAGCCTAGCATCTCAATCCCACTCGTCCCCGCGCACGGCGGCGCGGATCTGTTCACTTTCGAAACCACGGTACTGCAGAAAGCGCATCTGTTTCGCGCGTTCCCTGAATACTTCCGGGATTGACTCCCCGAACCGCTTGCGGCGAACCTCCGCGGCCAAAGCGCACCAATCGGCATCAACTTCGGCCAACTGACCTGCAATGATCCCGTCTTCTACGCCCCGCTCCCGCAATTCGGCACGAATACGAAGCGGTCCGCATCCATTATCGACCCGGGAGCGGACGAAGAACTCGGCAAAACGCTCATCGGAGAGCAGGCGCCGGGATTCAAGATCGTCCAGGGTCCGGTCTACCTGCTCCCGGGCGAATCCACGCCCGTTGAGCTTAAAGGCTAGCTCCCGCCGCGAATGTTCACGACGCGCCAGCAACCGGATGGCCGTTTCCCGGACGTCTGCATCGGATGCCATACCCAACAAAACCGATCACCACTGAGACACAGAAGCCCGAGAGGTACCTTTTGATCCCCCTCGGTGCGCTCTGTGGTTCAGTAAACCGTTCAGGCCTCTTCCGACTCTGCCACCGGCAGCTCATCGGATTTGGTCGATTTAGTCGTATCAGGGAGCAGTTTTTCCCGGATTTTGCCTTCGATATCGGCGGCGATCTCCGGATTCTCCTTGAGGAAATTACGGACGTTATCCTTGCCCTGACCGATTCGGTTACCACTGTAGCTGTACCAGGCTCCGGACTTGTCGACGATGCCCTGTTTTACGCCCAGATCGATGATCTCGCCCTCGCGGGAGATCCCCTGACCGTAGAGAATGTCGAATTCGGTCTGCCGGAAAGGCGGAGCCACCTTGTTTTTGACCACCTTCACCCGGGTTTCGTTGCCGACCACCTCGTCACCCTTTTTGATGGCGCCGATGCGGCGGATGTCCAGCCGAACGGACGAGTAGAACTTGAGGGCGTTACCGCCAGTAGTGGTTTCCGGACTGCCGAACATCACCCCGATCTTCATGCGGATCTGGTTGATGAAGATCACCATGGTATTGGAGCGTTTGATGTTCGCGGTGAGCTTGCGCAGCGCCTGGGACATCAAGCGGGCCTGCAGTCCGACATGGGAGTCTCCCATCTCGCCCTCGATCTCCGCCTTGGGCGTAAGGGCGGCCACAGAGTCCACCACCACCACGTCCACGGCGCCGGAACGCACCAGCATATCGCTGATCTCCAGCGCCTGCTCACCGGTATCCGGCTGCGATACCAACAGGTCATCCACATTCACGCCCAGTTTCCCGGCATAGCCGGGGTCCAGGGCGTGCTCGGCATCCACGAAGGCGCAGGTGCCGCCCAACTTCTGGGCCTCGGCGATAACCTGCAGGGTGAGCGTGGTCTTGCCGGAGGATTCCGGACCATAGATCTCGACGACGCGGCCCCGGGGAAGTCCGCCGATGCCCAGAGCAACATCCAGTCCCAGCGAGCCGGTGGATACAGCCTGCACATCCGGCACGGCACCGGCATCACCCATGCGCATCACCGAGCCCTTGCCGAACTGTTTATCAATCTGACTCAGGGCAGCGCTGAGCGCCTTCCGCTTATTGTCGTCCATCATCGCCTCCGTCATTGGGTAGCGGCAGCCACTTCCATGCACCGCCGGGGATATCTCGAGGCGAGATTATTTCATAGCCTGGGGGCCAGCGGCTAGATCAGTTGTGAGTTGCGAGTGGCCAGTTGCGAGGGAACACCTGAGGTAGAGCACCGAATACTCGCTACTCGCTACTCGCTACTCGCCACTAACCGCCAGCGACGCAGGACCTGATAGCGGGCGCCCTCGGGGTGGGTTTCGGAGGCGACCAGCGCGAAGTTCGTTGCATGCCAGACAATGGGATCAATCTCCCGGAAGCGCGGCCCCCGGTGAGCGCGCCGACGCAGGGTCAGGTGGGTCCTGAAGGGCCGCTCTTCCACCTTCAGCCCACATACGGACATGGCCGCACGGAGGGCCATTGCCAGCTCCAGCAGTTCCGGGGAGGTGTGGGTCGTGGAGAGCCAAAGCGCACGGGAGCGCGACCAGTAGCCAATCCGGTCCAGCGACAATTCAAAGGGTGCGACCGTCACCTCGTCCACCACCGCCTCCAGACAGCCGCGCTGCTCCGGCGCCACACCACCCAGAAAGGCCAGAGTGAGATGGATATTCGCTTCGGGCACCCGCTTGCCGCCGCAGCTCTTGGCGCAGCGCTCGGCCCAATAGGCCATGCGCTGCTGAATGGCGACCTCCGGCCAGAGCGCGAAGAACAGCCGCTGGCGCGGTATTTCAGCTTCCGACAATATCCAGCACTCCTTCAAGTGCGGTAACCACGGAGGCACGGCGCACCGCCTCGCGATCCCCACCGAAGCATTTATGCTGCGTCTGAAGCCGGTCGGCGGTAGCCCAGGCGAACCAGACCGTCCCCACCGGTGTACGATCCGTGCCGCCGCCGGGTCCGGCAATACCGCTGATCGCCAGGCTCACCCGGGCCCGACTGCGCGCCAGAGCCCCGGATGCCATCTCCCGCACGGTCGCCTCACTGACGGCGCCATGGGCCGCAAGAGTCCCGGGCGAGACGCCCAGCATATCCCGCTTGGCTTCGTTACTGTAGGTGACGAAACCGCGCTCGAACCAGGTGGAACTGCCGACCAGATCGGTACAAACCTTGGCCACCCAGCCACCGGTACAGGACTCGGCCGCAGCCAGCATCACTCCCTTCCCGGAAAGCCGTGCTGCCACCCGCCCCGCCAGCTCTGCCAATTGCTCATCCATCCTGCATACCCGATTTTGCGAAGATCCCACCACAAGGATGCTGCCCCGCGTATCCCCTGAGATAGTGTCCGTCGACCCGCCGAGCGAAGATCAGGGGGCAGATCAGTATCCCTGGGACAGGTCCTGAAACCGCCTTTCTTCCGCGGCCATCGCTCAACGAAATCGACCGTCAATACCTGCACAGGTGCTTGCGACTCACCATCGGCCATGGAGCACCCGCAGCTCGGAGCCATAGCTATCAGACCTCCCGCGAACACGCAACCGCCGGCTCCCCCGTATTCACCCGGGAGCCGGCCTGTTAACGCCCTGTACCTCTGGTAAAGTATATCCCCATGACCACAGCCAGCATCCAAGCCCCTGACAACACCCGGCACACGCCTATGATGCAGCAATACCTGCGCATCAAGGCAGAACACCCCGATCTGCTGCTGTTTTATCGCATGGGGGACTTTTACGAACTGTTTCACGACGATGCACGACGCGCCGCGGAACTGCTCGATATCACCCTGACCCACCGTGGCCAGTCTGCCGGCGAACCGATCCCCATGGCGGGGGTTCCTCACCACTCGGCGGAGGGTTATCTGGCCCGGCTGATCCGCTTGGGGGAGTCGGTGGCCATCTGCGAACAGGTGGGGGATCCCGCCAAGTGCAAGGGGCCGGTGGAACGCAAGGTGGTGCGCATCGTCACCCCGGGCACCGTCACTGACGAAGCCCTGCTCGAGGAGCGCCGGGACAATCTGTTGGCTGCGATCTCTGTTCATGGTGAGCGTTTCGGTCTGGCCGCCATGGATATCGGCAGTGGCCGCTTCACGGTCCAGGAACTGGGAGGCACGGAGACCCTTTCCGCCGAACTGGCCCGAATGGCTCCTGCGGAAATACTGGTGGCCGAAGGGTTGGAGCTTTCGCTATTGGCCGAACAGCGGGGACTGAAACACCTGCCACCCTGGCATTTCGAAAGCGAGGCGGCCCGCCGCCTGTTGACGGTACAATTCGAAACCCGGGACCTCTCCGGTTTCGGCTGTGAACACCTGGAACTGGCAGTCGGCGCTGCCGGCGCGCTGCTGCAGTATGTGCAGGAGACGCAGCGCACCGCCCTGCCCCACATCCGCGGCCTGCGGGTGGAGCAGCACGACGAAGCAATCGCCCTGGATGCAGCGAGCCGTCGCAATCTGGAGCTGGAGACCTCCCTCGGAGGCAATGCCGCCCATACCCTGGCCGGGGTCATGGACCGCACCGCAACGCCGATGGGCAGCCGCCTGCTGAGGCGCTGGATCAACCGCCCCCTGCGTGATCACGACACGGTCGGTGAAAGGCATGCCGCCGTGCAGGTGCTGCTGGAGACCGGCCGCTTCGATGGCCTGCGGGACATCCTGCGCGGTGTCGGCGACGTGGAACGGATCCTGGCCCGCATCGCCATCCATACGGCCCGACCCCGGGATCTGACGCAGCTACGCGAGGCCCTTGGACGCCTGCCTGCCCTGCACGGCGAACTGGAGGGACTGGCAGCACCCCGGCTTTCAAGTCTCGCATCAGAACTCGGCGACTACCCTGAACTCCACGAGCACCTGGTCCGGGCGGTAGTGGACAATCCGCCAGTGGTGATTCGTGACGGCGGCGTCATCGCGCCCGGTTTCGATTCCGACCTTGACGAACTACGCTCCCTCAAGGAGAACGCCGGCAAGTTTCTGGTGGAGCTGGAGACGCGGGAGAGGGATCAGACCGGGATCTCCACCCTCAAAGTGGGCTTCAACCGGGTCCATGGCTACTTCATCGAAGTTACCAAGGGGCAGAGCGACCGGGTCCCGGCAACGTATATCCGCCGCCAGACCCTCAAAGGTGCGGAACGTTACATCACCCCGGAACTGAAGACCTTCGAAGACAAGGTGCTGTCAGCCAGCGAACGCGCCCTGGCTCGCGAGAAGGTCCTCTACCAGAAACTTGTCGAGCGCCTCTGCGAGGATCTGGAGCGCTTGCAGCAGACGGGCGCGGCCCTGGCGGAGCTCGATGCCTTCAACAATCTGGCGGAGCGTGCGGACACGCTGAATCTGGTCCGGCCCTCTTTGGGTGATGAACCCGGACTGAGCATCCGTGGGGGGCGCCATCCGGTTGTGGAGCAGGTGATGGACGAGCCCTTCGTGCCCAACGATGTCGACTTGGACAATGGGCGCCGCATGCTGATCATTACCGGCCCCAACATGGGCGGCAAATCCACCTATATGCGCCAGACCGCGCTGATTGTGCTGCTGGCCCACATTGGCAGCTTTGTCCCGGCCCAATCGGCCCGCATCGGCCCATTCGACCGCATCTTCACCCGTATCGGCGCCTCGGACGACCTTGCCAGCGGCCGCTCCACCTTCATGGTGGAGATGACCGAGACCGCCAATATCCTCCACAACGCCACCGACCGCAGTCTCGTGCTGATGGACGAGATCGGCCGTGGCACCAGTACTTTTGATGGCATGTCACTGGCCTGGGCGTGTGCCCTGGAGCTGGCCCGCAACCTGCGCGCCTTCACGCTGTTCGCCACCCACTATTTCGAACTGACCACGCTGCCCGACAGCATCGAAACCATTGTGAATGTCCATCTCGATGCGGTGGAACACGGGGATCGCATTATCTTCCTGCACACCGTTAAAGAGGGTCCGGCCAGCCAAAGTTACGGCCTGCAGGTCGCGGCCCTGGCCGGCGTTCCACGCCGTGTGGTGGAACAGGCACGCAGCAAGCTCATGGAGCTGGAAAACGACAGTGCGCATGATCAAACGGCACACGATCCCGCCCGGCAAATGGCCCTGTTCTCCAGGCCGGAATCTCACCCTGCAGTCACTGCGCTCGGTGAAGCCGACCCCGACGAACTTACGCCACGGCAGGCGCTCGACCTGCTTTACCGGTTGAAACGACTGACCAGCTAAATACGTGTTCCAAATCGTTCCAAATTGGTGTCCATGCATGTAGGAGCGACGGAAGTCGCGAAATGTTGAATCGCGGCTTCCGCCGCTCCTACATGTATCTCGGTATGTCACCAAAGGAGCGTGTTGGACACCATTCCGGAACAGCTATTTAGCTCCGGATATTCATCGCGGATGCAGAGGGCGCTGGTCGCTGAATCCTAGTCTCCCGGGCTTTTTAACAGCGCCTCAAAAGCGTCCGCTGGCAGCGGCTTGCTAAAGTAATAGCCCTGAAGGGCATCGCAGCCCTGTTCCCGCAAACAGATGAGTTGTGACTCGTTTTCCACCCCTTCGGCGATTACCTCGAGCTTGAGGCTATGGCCAAGCGAGATAATAGCGGCGGTGATTGCCGCACCATCTGCACTGGAAACGTCATCGACGAACGAACGGTCGATCTTGAGGCGATGTACCGGCAGGCTGCGCAGCTGACTGAAACTGGAATAGCCGGTCCCGAAATCATCGATGGCGATATGCACATCCATCTCCTTCAGCCGACCCAGAGTCTTGCGCGCGGCCTCTGGACTCCGCATGAGCTCGCTTTCGGTGATCTCCAGCTCCAGCCAGTGCGGTTCGAGACTCTCTTCCTTCAGCACGTCGCCGACCAGCCAACCCATATCCCCTCGATATAGCTGAATCGCGGAAAGATTCACCGCCATTCGTAACGGATAACCGGCATCGTGCCATTGCCGTACCGTTCGACAGGCATTTCGCAGTACCCACTCCCCGATGGGAACGATCAAACCGGTATCTGCGGCAACGGGAATGAACTGTTTAGGAGCAACCAGGCCCATCTCCGGACTCTGCCAACGGATCAGCGCCTCGGCGGCGATGATGTGACCATCAGCTGCATCGACCTGCGGCTGGTAGTGGAGTATAAATTCTCCACGTTCGAGCGCGCGCCGCAGCGCGTTTTCCAGCTTAAGCCGGGCAGTCGCCTGTAGGTTGAGGTCGGTCGTGAAGAACCGGTAACTATTGCGGCCCTGCGCCTTGGCCCCGAACATCGCGGTATCAGCGGCCTTGATGAGACCATCCGGCGTCTGGGCATCTATCGGATAGAGCGCAATTCCCATGCTGCAGGTGACAAAGAGTTCCTCTCCCACCACTTCGAAGGGCCGGCCAAACGCCGTCACGATTCTCTGGGCGACATCAACCGCCTGATCGGCATCCCGCAGGTCGTCCAGCAGCAGCGTGAATTCGTCGCCGCCCTGACGTGACACCGTATCATCGGCATGAACGCACTGGGTCAATACCTGCGCCACCTGCTTGAGCAACTCGTCACCGGCACTGGGGCCCAGACTATCGTTAACATCCTTGAAGCGATCCAGATCCAGCTGAATCACTGCGACCTGGCGGCGGTTACGCTCGGCATGAGCGAGCGCCTGACGCAAGCGGTCGAGCAGAAGCATCCGATTGGGCAATCCGGTCAATCGGTCATATTGCTCCATATAGCGAATGTGGGCCTCGGCTTCCTTCCTGGCCGTCACGTCCTCCTGAATGGCAATGAAATGAGAAATGCTGCCGTCCTCATCCAGCAACGGCGTAATCGTCTGTTCAATCGTGTAAAGGCTGCCATCCTTGCGCCGGTTAACCAGTTCATGCTGCCAGACTTCACCGCGCAAAATCGTCCGCCACAACGACTCGTAAAATGAGCGGTCATACTGACCCGATTTCAGCAGACTCGGCTTTTTTCCGATGGCCTCGTTCTGTCGGTAGCCACTGAAACGGACGAAGGCGCGATTGACCCATTCGATGTAACCATCCGGGTCGGTAATCAGAATGGCGTTGGCTGCGGCGTCCATGGCCGTTCCCTGCAGGCGCAGACGTGCCTGATCGACAGCCAGTGTGTACGCCACCGTTGCACGATTGGCGAGGTCACCGAGTCGCTGCATGGCCGATGGCGTGAAGACATCGACATGTTGTGAATAGATAGTAAGCGCCCCAATCACTTCACCTTTAACCGCAACCAGCGGCAGTGCCGCCGAAGCGGCAAAGCCGTAGTCGGCTGCCGCTTCCCGCCACGCCTCGTTGGAAGGATCATCCATCGTGGCCGCGCGGGCTTCACCCGTTCGGATGGCATGCCCCGTCGGGCCCCTACCTTTCGGCCCAGCATCCCAGCGCACTTCGATTCGACCGAGATAATCCGTTTTTTCACCGGCCTGTGCGGCAACCGTCACCCGCCCGTCGTCTTCCTTGATACCCACCCAAACCAGTGGGAACTGGAACATTCGGACCGTTTCCACACAGACCATTTGCAATACATCATCGGGCTCCATGCCCTCCAGAACCTGTTGATTGATGCTTTGCAGCAGCACGTTGGTATCTTCGTTACGTTTACGCTCGGTAATGTCGGTAACCATTGCCAGGGCACCGGCGATACGACCTTCATCGTCCTGGATCGGGCTTGCGGAGACGATGGCCCAAAGTTCACGATCATCCCGCCTATGGAAGCAAATATCGCGCGGCTCCGGGGAGCCGCGTGCCCGCAGCAAAAGCTGGGATTCCGCCCATTGCCGCGACTCCTCATCGAGAAATTCGAATAGCGATGATGACTGCATCGATTCCACGGTCGTACCGAGCATCCCGGCCATGGTCGGATTGACAAACAGCGTCCGCCCCTGCGCGTCGGTCACCCACACCCCCTCTTCCGAGGTTTCGATGAGACGCCGGTAATTGGCTTCACTCTCCTTGAGCTGCCCTTCGCGCTGCCGAATAGTCTCGGACATCACGTTGAAGGCGTCGGCCAGCTCGCCGATTTCATCTTTGGACTCGATACGCACGACGATCCCATAGTGGCCGCGGCGCAACTCCTCGACCGCCGAAACCAACCGCTCCAGGGGCGTCGAAATCATGCGGCGCGCAATCGCCGTTCCCAGCGGAACCATCAGCAGTGCCGAAAGGCCGAGCACTACGAGCACCACGGTACGGGTCCTCCGGATCTGCGCGTTGACCTCATCTTTCGGCTGGCCCAGCAGGAAGTAGGCCTGATTGCCGGAAGCAAGTGGAAGGTAAGCGGCACTCAGAAAGAAATCCTCCCGGTCGGTCAACTGGACCGCTCGTGCAGCCTCCTCAAGTGTCGGCACCCGTTCCAACTCCGGCACCTGTGCAAGCCCTGCGATTTCCCCGACCGGCTCACTTCCGGGAACCGAGATCGTGAGAGTCACCTGAGTTTCCCGGCCAATATTTTCGACAAAGCCCTCGTCGACAAATGCAGCGCCGATCACGTAGCCAACGGTACTTTCAGCTCCCCCGGGGAAGTGTCGAAGGATCGACTCTCCCGTAACCGCCATGAGCCCGGCCCCGACGCTTTGATATTCCGTCTCTTCGAGACCATTGGATGGGCGCGTGCGCGCCAGAGAAGCAGGCAGTTCCCCTTCCTCCCATGAAGCGAGGTCGTCAGAGATCATCACTACGGGATGCCCATTTTCATAGGAGATGATCCCGACCCGAATGCTATCCGCCTCCTTAAAACCGAAGGCCATCAAATCTCCCGTATCCTGATAGACGGCAAGCTGGTCGGTCGAGGTGACACGGAGCACACTCTCCAACTCCCGGGCGATACTCCTCTTTTCGGGATCAAAAATGATGGCCTGATAATCTTCGACCGAGGCATATCCGGAAACCATATTAGCCGAAGCTATCACGTCACGATCACGGACCAGCACATTCACATCACGCTCCAGTCGAAGTTCCGAACGTTGCAGATTGGAGGTAATGGTCCCAAACGCTTCAATGAACCGGGCCTGGGCCTGATCCCTGTGATAAGCACCGAGGATGTAGCTGAGCCAGAAACCGGCGACGCCCAACGCGAAGACCAGGGCCATCACGATGAGAGCGACCAACTTGTGGCGCAAGCCGAAGCGTCGAAAGGTCATAGGCTGCTCATCAAAATATCGGTTCTACCGTATCGACGTTATCCCTCGTGACCATAATGCTGGGGGGCGTTATTCTCCTCGGCACTTCGCGCCCCTCGAGAATGGCCAGAATCGCCCGCGCGGCCGATTCGCTACAGGTCGGATAGACAAATGAGGCATCCTGCTTTCCGGCCCGAATCGCCTCGCGCGCTTCGCTGATATAGTCGATACCGACAATCACAAGCGGCTCCGGATCGATAGCGGCTTTCTCCAGAGCGAGCAGTGCCCCCTGCACCATGCTGTCGCTCTGTGCATAAATCGCATCGAAGCGCCAACCTTGAAAGATGAGCTCCTCCACGGCCGCGGCAGCGTCTGCCCGCAGATAATTCCCCACTTTCGTTATCACGCGGATATCCGGATAATCCGCTGTCGCGTCGAGAAAAGCTTCGGTGCGGTCGATGGCGGTGGTGGCAGTGGGAACGCCCTGAAGCATTAGAATGGTCCCTGTACCGTTCATTTGCCTGACCATATATTCGGCGGCGTCGGAAGCGATGGCCCGGTCGTCTGCTCCGATGAAGGTGGTGTAGTCGTCGGTCAGGATACGGCGGGTCAGCAGCACCACGGGCGTCCCCCGCTGATAAGCCCGGGACAGGACGGGGGTCATCGCCCTGCTATCGCGCGGGCTGGTGACGAGCACATCCACATCCAGACTGATCAGGTCTTCGATATCCTGGATTTGTTGAGCCGTACTGCCACGGCCATCGGTGACTAGAAACTCGATTTCCGGATGCGCGGCCATACGCCTCTTTAATTCATCGACCTGGGCCAGGCGCCAGTCGTTGTCCAGAGTATCCTGGGCAAATCCCACCACGAAACGGGCACCCAAGTCCGCCACGGCGGGCCAAACGGGTAACAGGCAAAGAGAGAGAAACACCAGGAGGGTGGGGAGACTGGGGAGACCAACGGAATCACCATCGGGGTACCGCCTCCGGCAGGAGGCACACCCCTGCGTCGAAATCCCGTCACGGGGGTATCGGGCGCGGCACGGCCCCCCTGTCGAACAACAGGACGGATTCACCAGGGGGGCCGGGCTACATGGGCTGACGCCGTGCACGATCGGATCATGGGCGTTGAGAAGAAAGCGCATAGGCCGCCTCGGGGCAGATATTGGCGGCCGCTATCATGGCACCGATCCCGGCACGCCCGGTGTACACTCTTGAATAAGGGTAGACAGTATTGATAACCATGGCCCTTCGAGGCGGGATTACCCGAGTCACCGGCGCTCCTCTGCTTGCGCAGGGGGCAACCGAACACGTTACCATACCTCATGCCGACGGCCGCGGCGGCTAACATTAACGATCAGGGCAAGATCGTACTACAAATTGTAGGGTTATTCAGTTGCGAGTCGTGTCCGGAAACCACCAGGGCTGCGGAGGAGATCAAATTCGTTTATGGGTGGATCGATAATGTTTAGTGGTGCAAGGGATCAATAGATGATCGAATAGGGGTTTTCTAATCGAGAGCCCTACGATGAGTTTCCTAAAGCACTTCGCCGATTTGCCGGATCCGCGCTCCCATATCAATCGGACGTACGACTTGCTTGATATTATTTTCCTTACCGTCTGTGCCGTTCTCTCTGGCGCTGAGGGTTGGAAGGATATCGAGAAGTTCGGGACGAAAAAGCTGAAATGGCTGAGGAAATTCCGTTCATTCGACGACGGGATCCCGGTGGATGACACGATCGCCCGGACCATCCGGGCCCTGGAGCCGGCGAAGATGACCGAATGCTTCATCGCATGGGTCATGAGGTGCGCCGTGAAGCCGGCCATGAGTTTATCGCCATTGACGGCAAGACCTTGCGCCACAGTCATGATGCGCAACCCAGTGACGCGCTGCACTCGATTACCGTTTGGCTACGCGAACAGGGCCTGGTGTTCTGCCAGCAGAAATCGGTCGGCAAGAAGAATGAAATCAAGGGGGCTCAGAACCTGATTCAGATGCTGGAAGTGGCGGATACAACGGTCACTCTCGATGCGATGCACTGCCAAAAGGGCACCGCCACGCTGATCCGCAGGCGAAAAGCTGACTACGTCTTGTGTATCAAGGGCAATCAGAAGGGACTGCGGGAAGAAGTTGAATGGTGGTTTGAAGGGTTCGATGGGCGATGGCCCGAAGAGGTATCCACCTTCGAGGAGACGGATGTCGGTCACGGACGCATCGAGGTGCGCCGCTATACTCAGCTGCCTATTACTGAACAACTACTCAAAGCCTCTTCCTGGTGCGATGCAAAGAGCATTGTGCAGGTCGAACGGGAACGCCAAATCGGCGACAAGACAAGCATCGAAACCGTCTATTACATCTCCTCCCACGCACCCAATGCCGTATTCATGGCCGAAGCCATTCGTTCCCATTGGCAGGTCGAGAACAAGGTCCACTGGGTCTTGGATGTTGTTTATAGAGAGGACGACTCCCGCATCCGCCGCGGCAATGGCGCAGAGAACGTTGCCATTGTTCGAAGGTTGTGTATGAACCTGGCCAGATTACACCCCAAAAAGGACTCCATGCGGGGAAAACTCAAGAGTGCCGGGTGGGATGACGACTTCCGTGAAGAATTAGTCTTTGGAATCAATGATTAAAGTATGCGGTTGCCCTGCATTAACGATCAGGGCAACCTGTTTTGAAGCGAGCCACGCACCAAGCTTGTGAGTATGCGTTTACCCTGCGTTAACGATACGTGTTCAGGACAACCGGAGAGCTTATGACCTATGTGGTGACCGACAACTGCATTCGCTGCAAATATACGGACTGCGTGGAGGTGTGTCCGGTAGACTGCTTCCACGAGGGCCCCAACTTTCTGGCCATCGATCCGGAAGAGTGCATCGACTGTACCCTCTGTGTCCCGGAGTGTCCGGCAGACGCCATCTTCGCCGACGACGATTTACCCGAAGATCAGACACACTTTCTGGAGCTAAATGCCGAGCTTGCCCGGGAGTGGCCGGTCATATCGGAACAGAAAGAGCCGCCTCCCGACGCCAAGGAGTGGGACGGAGTCCCCAACAAACTGAAATACCTGGAACGCTGACGTATGCCGCCAAGCCCCTGTATCCTGCAGGCCGATTACGCCAACGACCCCCTGGCCCTCCTCGCCGATAGGATAGTTGAAGACGCCGGAGGGAAGTTGCCGGTGCTGGATCGGGTGCTGGTGCTGGTGCCCGATCTCGACGCCGGGCCCCGTTTGCGCCGTTTGCTACTCGAACGCGTCGCGATGCACGGTCATGCCGCGTTGCTCGGCCCCAGGATTACACGCCTCTCGGACTGGCTGGCGGGCTTTGCCATTCCCGAGCGACGCATCCTCGACGAGCCCGAACGGGAGTTGATGCTGGTGGAGGCCCTGCGCAACCACCGCACCCTGTTCGGCAAGGCCAGTCTGTGGGCACTGGCCGAAAGCCTGCTGGAGCTGTTCGATGACATGACCCGCCGGCGGGTGGGGGTGCCGGAGGACCTGCAGGCCTTTACCGATCGGTTGGTGCAGGCCTATGGCAGTGATGACGCTTTCCCTTCTGGGCTGGGAATGGAGGCGCGGCTCGTACATACACTCTGGCACGCCTGGCATGAACAGTTGGCCGCCGGCGCCTATATCGACCGCGCTGCTGCGGACCTGATGCGCCTGGGCGCCAGTCAGGCCTCCGCAGGTACGGGTGCCGTTTATCTCGCGGGTTTCCCGATATTGGAGGCCCCCGAAGTGGAATGGCTCTCCGGGCTGGCCGCCTGTCGGCCGGTCACGGTTGTGGTTCATGGCCGTGGCGATGCTCCCGCCTTGCAGCATCCCGATGCCATTCCGTCTGCGCTGCTGCAAAACCTGGGCGAAAAACCCGACCGGGCACTCCGTTGCAATTCGGCCTATACGCGCTTCCTCGACACGGTGTTCGCAGGCTACAGCGATGTTGCCAGGGATTTGGTAGAGCGTGCGCGGGCATTCCTGGCCACCGAAGCCGAGTCGCCCGCAAACGGCCGACTGACTATTTTCCAGGCCGACAATACCGAACAGGAGGCACGTTCGGTAGAACTGCAGATACGCCGCTGGCTGCTGGAGGGGAAACAGAGCCTGGCGGTAGTCACCGAGAACCGTCGCCTGGCCCGCCGTGTGCGGGCACTGCTCGAACGCGCCGGCATTCAGGTACAGGACCGGGGCGGCTGGGCCCTCTCCACCACCAGTGCCGCCGCCCTGGTGGAGCGCTGGCTGGAGTGCCTGGAGGAGGATTTCCCCTATCTGGCGCTGCTGGACCTGCTCAAATCGCCGTTTCTGGTGGCGGAACACCGGCGCGAACGCCATCTCGCCACCGTCTACCGCCTGGAACGCGACGTTATCCTGCATGAAAATGTCGGCCGGGGCCTTGCGGCCTATCGGCGCCGGCTCGATTACCGGCGTCATCGACTGCCCGATGCTGCCGGCGCGGCCTTGCAGCCCGTGGCCGAACTGCTGGAACACCTGCGACGCGCCGCCGAGCCGCTGCGGCGTTTCATCGGCACCGAGAGCCCGCCGGCCGAGGTGTTGGATGCCCTTCTGCACAGTCTCGAGAAGCTCGGTGCAACCAGGGCTCTGGAAGAGGATGCAGCCGGCGCCCGGGTGCTGCAGACATTGGCATCGCTACAGCGGGCCGCCGGAGAACAGGACACCATGCTGCACTGGACCGAACTTCGCACCTGGATGGGCGCGAGCCTGGAACATACCCACTTCCGTCCCCCGGTGACCGGTAGCCCGGTGGTCCTCACCGACTTGGCGCAAAGCGTACTCGGGCACTACGAAGCGCTCGTACTGGCCGGGGCCGAACGGGACCATCTGCCGGGCAGTGGCGGGCAATCACCCTTTTTTAACGATGGGGTGCGGCGGGATCTGGGATTGCCCGAAGGCGATACACGACGCAGCGAGCGTTTTTATCACTTTCGACGATTGCTGGAGGCAGCACCCCGGATTCTGGTGACCTGCCGGCGGGAGCAGGACGGCGAGCCGGTGGCACCCAGCCCCTGGGTAGAGAGCCTGCAGGCGTTTCACCGGCTCGCCTATGACGAGGGTCTCGGCGATGACGAGCTGGCGTTACTGGTCCGTACGCCGGAGGCCGAGGTCGTCAACCGCAGCGCCCCTTTGCCCTGCACAGAGACCGCGCCCCGACCTCGCGCCGAAGCGACCCTGCTTCCCCACACCCTTTCCGCCAGCGGCTATCAACAGCTGATGGACTGCCCCTATCAGTTCTTTGCGGCGCGCCTGTTGCATCTTGCGCCGCCCGATGCCATTCGCGAAGCCCTTGAAAAGTCGGACTATGGCGAGCGCGTCCACCGCTGTCTGGAGGCCTTCCACAAGGGCGGCGAAGGGCTGCCCGGGCCATTTGATCAGCCGGTTACGCGGGCCAATCGCGACCGTGCCATCCATACCATGGAAACCATTGCCGAGGCCGTATTTGCCGACGATCTGGAGGATAACTTTCTTCACCGGGGTTGGCTGGAGCGCTGGCGGGTAGTGATTCCAGCCTATATCGACTGGCAGCTTCGGCGTGACCAGCAGTGGCGGGTGCAGTCCGCAGAGGTCAGCGCACGGCGCGAGGCCCCGGACGGCCTGACGCTCCAGGGCCGGCTCGACCGACTCGATGCAGCCGAAGGCCGGATTGCGGTCACCGATTACAAAACAGGCCGGGTGCCGTCGGACGCGGATGTGCTGACGGGTGAAGCGGTGCAGCTACCCTGCTACGCCCTGCTGGCCGAGGCGGAAACGGGAATGGCGGTCGAGCAGGTGCAATATCTGGAGCTGGGAAAAGAGAAGGTTAAAAGCCGCGCCATCCTGGAAGGGGATCGACTGCACGAGCTGAAGAACGCGGTCGACGTGCGCCTTTCCGAACTCTTCGAACGCCTGAAGTCGGGGGCAGAAATGCCCGCTTGGGGCGATGCGACCATCTGCGGATATTGTCCCATGGACGGACTCTGCCGGCGGCAGGCCTGGCACAGCGACGAGGAACAGGAACGACAGGATCCTCTTCCCCACTGATCATCTTGCAGGCCTGTCGGTGCATTGTGCAGATTGCACTGCAATCATCGGCTTTTTGGACGGTACTTTCACAATAAAGAAAGGGCGGTGTTGCCGCCCTCTCAATCCCTTCCCGGCTTCCATGCCGTTCACCACCATCCCTGTGGTGACGCCTCCTGGCAACTGCTCGAGCCACTCGGAACCCGTTTGTTCTGGGGCCATCCCTGGTTCACCGCTTCCCTGCGGCACGCCGTCCCTGGCTGGTACAACAATTCCCTTTGACCGAAGATTAGCACTCAAAACCGCAGCAACAACCCAACAAAAAAAGCGGTTTCACCGCCCCCAAACCACCTCGGTTGAAGGTTTTGTGCAAATTCAATGTATTGCGTTCCCGGCTAACAACAACCATAACGAAGATCACCATTATCCCGGGCAAATCACCTACGACGTTATCAGATTTGTCCTACACGGATGCTCGGGAGGTACGCGCGATCGCTGAGGTACGCGTTCACAAGACGGGTTGTCGTGCTTCACGTGTTCTGCACTTCGCGAACTCTACGCCACTATCAGTCACCTCCGGGTAGACCGGATTGGCGGTTTACCGTTGCGGGCCCGGTCCGTATGCTTGCCGCATGACCAACCCGCTCTCCGCCGGCTCACCCGGCATCAACGCCACCGTCATGGCCTCGGCCGGTACCGGGAAAACCTGGCTGCTGGTGACCCGTCTCGTGCGGTTGCTGCTCGACGGGGTACGACCAGACGCGATCCTCGCCATCACCTTTACCCGCAAGGCCGCTGCCGAGATGCAGACCCGCCTCAATGAGCGTCTCTTCGAACTTGCCTGCACGGATGAGAAGCGCCAGAGCGAACTGCTGCAGATGATGGGGGCGCCTTCGGATGCGGAGACCCGCGGGCGCGCCCGCGGCCTCTACGAGGGGACCCTGAGGGCGCGTCAACCGGTTAGAACCACCACCTTTCACGCCTTCTGTCAGGAGGTCCTGCGCCGCTTTCCGCTGGAGGCCGACGTGCCACCCGGATTCGAGCTGATCGAGCGCACCGGAGAGCTGGAGCGTGCGGCCTGGGAACACCTGATGGCGGAAGCCACGGCCGAACCCGACGGGGCTGTGGGACAGGACCTTGAGCGGCTGCTGAAGTACTGCGGCAGCCTAGACGGCCTGAGCAGCGCCCTGACCGACTTTCTCGGTCGCCGCAGCGACTGGTGGGCCTATACCGAAAATCGCAACGAACCCGTCGCATGGGCCGTCTCGGAGGCGGCCCGCCACCTGGAGAGTGATCCGGACGACCCGGATCCCCGGAGCGGATTCCTGGGGACCCACGCCGAGGAGTTACAGGCATTCGCCGAACTCCTCCTGCGCCATCCGATTCGCGACAATCCGAATCTCGCCGAGGGCCTGGGCATGGCAGTCCACAAGGAGACCCCACTCGAAGCCCGCTTCGAAGCCGCCGCCGCGGCATTCCTCCGAAAGGATGGCGAGCTGCGCTCGCGCAAGGCCAGCCAGGCCCAGGCCAAAAAAATGACCGAAGCCGGCCAGGAGCGTTTTCTGGAACTCCACGCCACGCTTAGCGAAAAGGTGTTGACAGTGCGGGACGCCCTCTCCCGCCGGGAGACGGTGGCGTCCACCAGCGCCTGGTACCGCCTGGGTGAGCGCCTTATCGGGCACTTTCAGCGCTTCAAGGAGGAGCAGCGGTTGCTCGACTTTGCCGACCTGGAGTGGCGTGCCTACCGGCTGCTGAGCGATGCGGACAATGCCCACTGGGTCCAGTTCAAACTGGACCAGCGCATCGATCACCTGTTGGTGGATGAATTCCAGGACACCAACCCCACTCAGTGGCGTTTGCTGCTGCCCCTGCTCGAGGAGATGGCGGCAGGCGAAAGTGAGCGACGCCGCAGTGTATTCCTGGTCGGCGATGTCAAGCAGTCCATCTATCGGTTCCGCCGTGCCGACCCGCGCCTGCTGCCCGCCGCCCATGAATGGCTGAGTGGTGCCATGGCCGCCCACGGCCATACCCTCCATATCTCCCGCCGTTCGGCGGGGGCGGTTATCGAGTGTGTCAACCGGGTCTTCGGACCGGAGGGTCCCCTGGCGGAAGGCCTGGCCGAATTCGCCGAGCACGACACGTTCCATGATGATCTTTGGGGGCGTGTGGAAATGCTGCCGCTGGTGGAGGAGAACAAGACAAGCGAACCACCCGAAGAGGCCGAAAGCGACCGGCTGCGGGACCCCCTGACAGAACCGAGACGTATCGCCAACGATGGACGCTACCGGCAGGAAGGGCGTCAGATCGCCGCGCGTATCGCCGCACTGGTGGCCGACGCCACACCGGTCGGGGATAGCGATGAGGCTCGCCCGATGCATTACGGGGATGTGCTTATTCTGGTCCGCAGCCGAACCCATGCCGGAGTGTACGAGGCGGCCTTGCGGGAAGCCGGGATCCCCTATGTGGGGGCGGATCGGGGGACATTGCTGGAGGCACTGGAGGTGCGCGATCTGGTGGCCCTGCTGGAGGTATTGATCACCCCCTACAATCACCTGTCGATTGCAACGGTATTGCGCTCACCCCTTTTCGGCTGCAGCGACGGCGATCTGGTCACATTGGCCCTCGGCAAGGGCGGCTGGCTGGAGCGCCTGGCAAAGGGGGCCATCGAACTTCCTCCGGCTGCTCCCCTGGCGCGTGCCCATCGACTACTGAATGGCTGGCGCCGCCTTGCCGGCCGGCTGCCCATTCACGACCTCCTCGATCGCATCTATGGCGACGGCAATGTCCTGGCCCGTTACGAGGCGGCCTTCCCGGCGCATTTGCAGCCGCGAATACGCACCAATCTGGGGCGCTTCCTTGAACTGGCCCTGGAAATCGATGCCGGTCGCTATCCAAGTCTGACCGGCTTTGTCGCCAGGCTTTCCCAACTGCGGGAATTCACCGGCGAGGCACCGGACGAGGCGCCGGCCTGCGGTGGCGAACGAGTGCGGGTGATGACCATCCATGCAGCCAAGGGGCTCGAGGCTCCGGTGGTTTTTCTGGCCGATGCCGCCGCCGCACGGCAAAAGGATTCTCCGTTCCGGGCACTGGTGGACTGGCCGGCCGGCGCACCCCACCCGGAACGACTACTGCTTGTGGGCCGCAAGGCGCAGCAGGATACGATTACCCGAGGCCAACTGGACTTGGACAAGGCGGCCGAGCAGCGCGAACAGGCCAATCTGCTATACGTGGCACTCACCCGCGCGCGGCAAATGCTCTTTATTTCCGGTTGCCGGCCCCGCCGGGGCGAGGAGTTGGGATGGTACGGATTGCTCGCGACGGCTTTAGCCATCGAGGGCGGGACGACCGCTCCAGCCGTGCTCGAGAGCGGTGAACGTCCCGACCCTTCGGTGCAGGGAGTAGCCCGGGAGAGCAGACCGGTTACTGTTCCGGCCGCCCTGGGCCGCGCCATCGATCCACCGCCTCTGCCGCTTGAAGTGGCACCCAGCAGCCGGGTGGCAGCAGCTGCCCATGGCGGTCCGAACGGGCTAATGGAGGAGGATGCACTGCTGCGAGGAGTGGTGATCCATCGCATGCTCGAACTGCTGGTGGAAGAAGGCAATCCCCATGGCGACGAATCGGTGGCCCAGGAGTTCGGCCTCGATGCGCAAGAGCCGGAGTTCCGGTCCTGGTGGGAGGAGGCACAATCGCTTTTGACCCAGGCCGATCTGGCCCCGCTGTTCCGGCCCGGTGCCGAGTGTCAGGCGTTCTGCGAGGTCCCGGTCACTTATCGTCGGGAGGACGGTCGTGTCGTACACGGCATCATCGACCGCTTGATCGTATCCGCAGATCAACTTTGGGTCGTGGACTACAAAACCCACACCCGCGCCTGCGAGGGGAACCTGCCCAAGTTATCGGAGCCCTACGAGGAACAATTGCGTCTCTACGCCGAAGGCATCGCCCGACTCTGGCCGGGACGGCCGGTGCGTGCCAGTCTGCTATTCACCGCGGCAGGCGCCCTCTACGACATGACGGTCGAAAACGCCCCCGCCGACACTGCACACAACTAACCGAAAAAAACGGCCGCAAAGGCGGGGCATCGAACATCTTTTGTAACTAGGCGGGAATCCAGAGAACAGAAGCATGGCCCAAAATGGATCCCCGCCTACGCGGGGATGACGGTTCTTGGCAGGATGTATTCTGAGATCGACTGCTGGATCCCCGCCTACGCGAGGATGACGGATTTCCGGGGCCGGGGGCGATCACCCGGGCGAGCAGTTACCATCTTTTAAAACGTTAAGCCAGAGGGCACACAGAGAAACTCTTCAGTCGCTATCCTCGGTGCCCTCCGTGGCTCGTCTTCAGCGGCGGCCGGGAACTGCCGTCTTGCCTTCCAGCATCGGCAGCAGCTGCTTCGGCGGCACATAACCGCCGATCAGTCGGCCGTCATCAAGGAGCAGCGCCGGGGTGCCGTTGATGCCTAATTCCCGAACCAGCTTCATGTGCTCCTCGATGCCATGATCACAATCGGCGGATTCCACCGTCCCGCCACTCTTGGCGACATCCATGGCCGCGCGCGGGTTATCGGCGCACCAGATAGAGACCATGTTTTTGAAGGTCGGCGAACCGATTCCGGCGCGAGGAAATGCCAGATAACGCACTTCGATCCCCATTCCGTTCATCTCCGCCATGCCACCGTGCAGCTTGCGGCAATAGGGGCAATCGATGTCGGTAAAAACCGTCAGCACATGTTTGGTTTCACCCTCGGCCGGATAAACGATCATGGTCTCTTCATCCAGCCGGGACAGAGCCGCTTTCCGTCCAGTCGAGCGAGTCTGCTCGCTGAGATTGGTATTGGTTTTCAGATCGACCAGATCTCCCCGCAGCATGTACCGTCCGTCTTCGGAAAAGTAAAAGATATCACTGCCATAAACCACCTGGTAGATCCCCGGCAGAGGCGTTTCCTCAATGGCGTCGGGCGCCTGTCCAGGCACCATCTGCGACAGAAAGGACTTGAGTTCGGCCGGAGCCGCTGCGGTCAGGCCGGCGGCAGTCGTCAGCAAGAGACCGACCAAAGACAACAGAATACGTTTCATAAAACCTCACATCGATTCGAATGATTGACTGTTTCACTCCACAGAACACAGAGGAGCGAATATTTCAACAGTAAGCCCCTCGCCGCATTCTGCTTCATTTTCTTTGCGCGCTTGGCGGCTTTGCGGTGAAGATTATTGTCAATCCCGGAAATTGGTGAACTGAAGAGGCTGCCCCAAATCGGCCTGCCGCAGCATGGCCATCGCCGCCTGCAAATCATCGCGCTTTTTACCCGTAATGCGCACCTGTTCGCCCTGAATGGCCGCCTGAACTTTGAGTTTGGCCTCTTTGATCCGCTTCACGATCTGCTTGGCCAGTTCCTTGTCGATGCCTTCACTCAATTTTACCTCCATGTACGCCCGCATTCCGCGCTCTTCCACATCGCCCTCCTTTACAAAACCGACATCAAGACCCCGCTTGCTCATCTTCTGATAGAGGATTTCGAGTATTTGCCGGATCTGGAAGTCGCTCTGCGCCTCCAGGGTCAATCCGCCCTCGCTCTGCTCCACTCGGGCATCGGAACCCTTGAAATCAAAACGGTTGGCCACTTCACGGTTGACCTGATCCACTGCGTTGGTCAGCTCGTGACCGTCAATCTCGGATACCACATCAAACGAAGGCATTCACTTCAACTCCTGTCAGCAAGAACAAGAAATAGTAACGGCAGAAGCGCAAACAGCCCAGCTTCGGCAGCAACATGCAAATCACTTCCGCCCTCCACCCGAACCGAGGGCTTACACCCGTTGACTGGACTCTTTCCCTGCACCCGCTGCAATATGAGGGCAACAGAGCGACGGTCTCCATTTCGATTCAATGTATGCCAGCCCCACTACCCGCGAGGGTGGTGTTCCGCATGCAAGGACTTTAGTCGCTCTCGCGCCACATGGGTGTAGATCTGGGTCGTGGAGAGACTGCTGTGCCCGAGCAGCAGCTGAACCACCCGCAGATCCGCGCCATGGTTAAGAAGATGGGTGGCAAAAGCATGGCGCAGGGTATGGGGTGACAGGCTCTTGCCGATCCCCGCCTGCAAGGAATAGCGTTTAATCAGCTGCCAAAAGGCCTGTCGGGTCATCCCCCGCCCGCGTCGGGTCGGAAACAGCGCTGTTGCTGTCGCGTCGGCGATCAGCTGCGGCCGTCCGTGATGGATGAAACGCTCTATCCAGGTCAGGGCCTCTTCACCGAGCGGTACCAGCCGCTCCTTACTCCCTTTGCCGAGCACCCTGACCAATCCCTGTTGCAGATTGACCTGAGCCATCTGCAGGCCCACCAGTTCAGAAACCCTCAGACCACTGGCGTAGAGGACCTCCAACATGGCTCGGTCGCGCAGACCCAAAGCAGTCCCTACATCAGGTGCCAGCAACAGCCGCTCCACCTCCTCCTCAGTCAATGATTTCGGCAAACCCCTACCCAACTGCGGTGCATCGATGCGCGCCGAAGGGTCTTCATCGAGCCGTCCCTCGCGGACCAGATAACGGAAGAAGCGGCGCACACTGGAAAGCAGCCGAGCGGTACTGCGGGGCCGGGCACCCACCTCCGTTTTCCGGTGCATGTATTCCAGCAGATCGCCTCGACCGGCAGTCAGCAGGTCGCGCCCCTCTCCATTCAGCCAATGGGCGAGATGCAGCAGGTCACTACGATAGGCGGCCAGGGTGTTTTCACTCAACCCTCGCTCCAGCCAGAGCGCATCGAGAAATTTTTCAACGTGTGCAGTGTCACCATCAGACGCTTTCATGCTTTAGCAACCAGGCTTTCAACTCCAGAGGAGGTCCGTCAAGGGCCCCCATGAACCCTCCCGGGCCTGACGCCGAAACGACCCGATGGCAGGGTACTATCAACGCCACCGGGTTGGCCCGGCAAGCACCGGCGACCGCGCGTGATGCGGTACGAAGCTGTCCGGCCAGCTCGCCGTAACTGCGGGTTTGGCCGACCGGTATCGCCGACATGACCTCACGAACCCGTGCCTGAAATGGTGTTCGCGCAGGGGACAGGGGGATCTTCTGGAATGCAACGTGCGGATCGTTGAAGTATTCAGTCAACAGCTCGGCGATGCGTTCCACTTCCGGCTCCCGAGGTGCGATGAGAGCCATTCGCGCAGGGAGGAAATCAAGCGCCTGCAGTCGGCCATCCCGCAAACCAAACCCCAGACGCCAGGCACCCGGCAGCGGCGTGGCGATCACTGCATCAAAGCTAATCACTAACCTGAGAGGGACTATTGCGCAACCGCAATTGCTCGAGTTCCCGGCCCAGAACGGCGCGCCGTTGCGATGACTCGGTGGCTTTCAGCAACTGATGGTAAATGACTTCGGCGTCGGCGAACAAACCGGACTCAGAAAGCGCCTTGGCCGCCTCATAACGCGCGGTCTGGGCCCAGGGGTCCATTGACTCGGCGCCGGGCAGGATGGCCGATTGCAGATAGAGACGTGCGGCGACGCGCAGATTCCCTTGGGCCTTGCGGGAGTCTGCCATCCAGTAGAGCAATTCGCGCTGCAGACGAGGATGTGTGGTCTTCGCGTACAGGGTCTGCAGGAGATCATAGGCGGTATCATGGCGATCGAGGGTCTGCAAATCGAAGATCACCTGCACGAGCCGATCGAGCAGGACGGTTTCCAGTCCGCGGGCGCGTCCGACCATTTCGGTAAGCACGGCCTCGCCTCGCTGAAACTCCCCGCCAAGGAGGAATATCTTGGCCCGGCGCAGTTCCCACATCACCCTTCCCTTGTCCGTTGGCGGTGGCTTCAGCCCCTTCATCAGCTTTGCTGCTTCGGCGAGATCGGAACCGTCTACCGCACGATCGGCAAGTATCCGCCGTATTGTAGCGGGGATCGCTTCGGTTGTGCCGTACCGATCCGACTGCCGATAGAGCGCATGTAGAAGCTTGTCACCGGAGGGCAACGCAATAAGGTTTTCGGCGAAGCGTTCACCGGCTTTCGCCCGCCCGGCTTCGCTACGCGCCTCCACCGACAACAGAGCGTATATCGAGCGGGCTCGGATCGGGTATTTGCGGCTTTCTGTTGCGGCCAAACGCTGCCAGGCAGCATCATCACCCATCAGCAGTTGCTCCCGATTGCCGACTTGTCGGGCATAATCCAGGTACGCATTCCAGAGCCGATCGCTACTCACCCTGACCAGTCCCCGCAAAGCGTTGCCATCACTCTCTTCGGCAATGAGAGGCTCGAGTCCCTGGATCAGACCGGCGAAATCATCATTGGCGGCCGCCGCTTCGATTGCGACACCGCGCCAATACCATTGCGCTTCTTCTTCACCGCCATCGTCTTCGAGTTGCTTCTTTGCCTCCGCAGCAATCCCCTCGGGACCGGCTCCATCACGCAGGCGAGCCAAGGCCAGCAGCGCCTGCGCCGAGGAGTTGCCAACGCTGGTGAGTTCGGCTGCCGCGTCCCCCGGCCGGCCGGCGCCGAGCAGGACTCTGGCTCGCAAAACCGCATCTTCCGTTCCGCCATCCCCGTAATCCTGACGGTGACGCAACATGGCGGTGTAGGCGTCGCCCGACCGCCCTTCGACGACATAGCTGCGAATCACCAGTTGACGCCACTGGCGCAGCTCCTCGGCACCGGCCCTGCGCTGCCAAATCAGGGCCGCCAGCTCCTGCCGCGCCGCCACAGCGTCGGCAGCATGGAGCAGTGCCTTTACACGCTCGGTGGCGGCCCAGATTCCATACGTTGGCGGGGCAGCGTCGGGGACGACTTCCAGCTCGGCAGCCAGCTCCTCCCACGCGTTTTGCCGCCGAAGGATGACGGCGCGCTCCCGCTGCCAGGTGCTCCACGCATCGAAATCGTCCGCCGCATTCGGCTGACTTCGGTCGAGCACCGACAGAGCCAGCTGCGGGGCTCCCGCGCGGGCAAGCCTCGCTGCATCATCCAGGGGCGCAGTATCCACCGCCATTACGGACCCTGTCAGCAACAGCAGGACGAAAAAAAAGCGGACGCCACCGACCAGGTGGCGTCCGCTTCTGCGGCCAGCGCGCCGAGATATGGAGAAGCCGTCTCCCATCATATCCTCGACCAGCCCAGGCAGCTGCAATTCGTTTACAGCTTTTCCTTGATCCGTGCTGCCTTACCCGTACGGCCGCGCAGATAGTACAGCTTGGCCTGGCGTACGACGCCACGGCGCTTGACCTTGATCTCCTGAAGCTGCGGGCTGTACGTCTGAAACGCACGCTCCACACCCTCTCCGCTGGACATCTTGCGCAGCGTGAAAGCCGAGTTCAGTCCACGATTACGCTTGGCGATGCAGACACCTTCAAAGGCCTGCAGACGTTCGCGTTCTCCTTCTCTTACCCGCACCTGAACCACAACCGTATCGCCCGGGCCGAATTCGGGCACCTCGCGGTTCATCTGCTCCGCTTCGAGTTGTTCGATGATATTGCTCATTTGCTCGCTCCCGGAATGAGTCCGTAAACTGTTAATTTTCAATTCTTTGGTGTCTCCCGGCGATATTCCGCCAGGAGCGCGCGGCGTTCGTCATCCAGCTCCACCTGTTCCAACAGGTCCGGGCGCCGTTCCCAGGTACGGCCCAGTGCCTGCTTTAGCCGCCAGCGCTCAATAGCCGCATGGTCACCGGAACGCAGTACCTCCGGCACTTCCCGGTCCGCCACTTTCTCCGGCCGGGTGTAGTGCGGACAATCCAGCAGTCCGTCACTGAACGAATCCTGTTCTGCCGAATCGCTGTGGCCGAGGGCCCCCGGGATCAGGCGCGTCACCGCGTCAATGACCACCATGGCGCCGAGCTCACCCCCTGACAGGACGTAGTCGCCGACAGACAACTCTTCGTCCACTTCGGCCTCGATAAAGCGTTCATCGATGCCCTCGTAGCGCCCGGCGAGTAAAATCAGATGCTCTTCATGCACCAATTCCCGCACACGCGACTGCGTCAGTGGCCGACCCTGTGGCGAGAGGTAGATAACCCGTCCACTGCCGCTGGTGTGCCGAACATCCTGCAGGCACTCGTACAGCGGCGGATAGATCATCACCATCCCCGGCCCACCGCCGTAGGGGCGGTCATCCACCGTGCGGTGCCGGTCGTGGGTATAATTGCGCGGGTTCCAAAGACCCAGCTGCAACAGGCCACGCTCGACAGCCCGTCCAGTAACGCCGAAACCGCTGACTGCCTCGAACATCTCCGGAAACAGCGTCATGACATCGATCCGCAATGCTAGAACTCCGGATCCCAGTCGACGGTCAGGCATCTGCCCTCCAGATCCACCGAGATGATCACCTCATCGACAAACGGGATCAACCGCTCCCGCTCGCCGGCGACCACCAGTACATCATTGGCCCCGGTCTCCATCAGGTGATCGACTCGCCCCAGCTGTTCACCGCCGACAGTCACCACCTCAAGGCCAATCAAATCCGACCAGTAGTACTCTCCCGGTCCCGCCTTTGGCAGTTGCTCACGTGTGATGGCGATGTCGGCGCCTATCAGCGCCCGTGCCTCCTCACGGTCATCGCAACCCTCCAGGAGGGCGACCACTGCCTTACCGTGCCGCCGCCCCTTGAGCAGCGAATGCCGAACCCACCGATCACCCTCACGCAGATACCAGGCCGAGTATTGCAGAATGTTCTCACGCGGTTGCGTGTGCGAGAACACCTTTACCCAACCCCCAACACCATAGAGACCGGATACCCGGCCCAGCAGCACGTAGCTATCCGGGTCCGCATTGCCCATGGGGCGCTGTCCGATCTTACGCGGCAGCTGCGCTCTGCTTGATCAGATCGGCCACGCGCTCGGAGGCCTTGGCCCCTTTCGACAACCAGTAATCGACCCGCTCACGATCGAGGCGGACCCGCTCTTCCTTGCCGCTCGCCACCGGGTTGAAAAAGCCGATGCGTTCAATAAAACGACCGTCCCTGCGGTTGCGACTATCGGTCACGACGATGCTGTAAAAAGGGCGCTTCTTGGCGCCGCCGCGAGCTAAACGAATGGTTACCATTCTCGCTAGATCCTCGTCTCCAAAAACAAACGGGGCCGCCTTTGGCGACCCGCCAGAACCCTAAGAAGCCGGGTATTGTACGACAGCTATTCGCTAGTGGCTAGTAGCTAATGCGCGGGAGCAGCAATGATGGACAGTCACTGCGCTGCCTTGCCGACTCCACGGTGGCCCAACACTAGAACGGCGGCATTCCGGGCGGCATTCCGCCGCCGCCTTTGAGGCCCCGCATCATCTTGGCCATGCCGCCTTTCTTTTTCATGCGCTTCATCATCTTCTGCATCTGCGCGAACTGCTTGAGCAGACGATTCACCTCCTGCACCTGCGTCCCGGAACCGGTCGCGATCCGGCGCTTGCGAGAGCCCTTGATAAGGTCCGGTTTGCGCCGTTCGAAGGGCGTCATGGAGCCGATAATGGCCTCCATGCGGCGGAATTCCTTGTCATTGACCTGCTTTTTGGCCGCATCGGGGACACCGGACATCCCGGGCAGCTTGTCCATCAGGCCGGCCACGCCACCCATGCTCCCGAGCTGCTGAAGCTGTTGACGGAAATCCTCCAGGTCAAAGCCCTGGCCCTTTTTGAACTTGGTGGCTAGTTTCTCTGCCTTTTCATGGTCGACCGTGCGCTGAACTTCCTCGACCAGCGAAACCACATCGCCCATATCCAGAATACGGGAGGCCACCCGTTCCGGATGGAAGGGTTCCAGAGCCGTGGTCTTCTCGCCGACACCCAGGAATTTGATCGGGCGGCCGGTGATATGCCGAACCGACAATGCCGCACCGCCGCGCGCATCGCCGTCCGCCTTCGTCAGCACCACGCCAGTCAGCGGCAGGGCATCGCCAAAGGCCTTGGCCGTATTGGCCGCGTCCTGGCCAGTCATGCTATCGACCACGAAGAGGGTCTCGACCGGCTCTACCGTCTCGTGCAGGCGCCGGATTTCACCCATCATCGACTCGTCAATGTGAAGGCGGCCCGCGGTATCGACGATCACCACTTCAATAAGCTTTTTGCGGGCATGCTCAACGGCACCGCGGGCGATATCGACCGGCTTCTGGTCAGTGGTGCTGGGGTAGAACTCTACCTCGACCTCCCGCGCCAGGGTCTCCAGCTGGTCGATGGCGGCGGGACGGTATATGTCGGTGCTCACCACCAAAACCGATTTTTTTCGCTGTTCGCGCAGAAAGCGCGCCAGTTTGGCCGTGCTGGTGGTCTTACCAGAGCCCTGCAGGCCCGCCATCAGCACAACGGCAGGAGGTTGGACGTCGAGCTGGAGGTCTTCATTGGCCTCGCCCATGATCGCCACCAACTCATCGTTGACGATCTTGACCAGGGCCTGGCCGGGTGTGAGACTCTCCAGAACATCCTTGCCGACGGCGCGCTCACGCACATGATTGACGAACTCTTTCACTACCGGCAGGGCGACATCCGCCTCCAGCAGTGCCATGCGCACCTCGCGCATGGTGTCCTTGATATTTTCCTCGGTCAGTCGACCGGTCCCGCGGAGGTTACGCAGGGTCTTGGAAAGTCGTTCAGTGAGGTTTTCAAACATAACAACCAGCCGCATCATGGGAACGGCGCCAATCGGCGATTGGACCGGCCCGAAAAAGAACTATCCAGAAGATTTCATGAATTCGTGCCGAGATCGCGCAAGGTATTGCTTTCATGAGGAACTTTTCAAAGGAACGGCGAATCGGCCAGGTCTATGGACGGACCTGTTGGGGCGAAGCAGGATGCCCGAGCCGAGATTACGGCCGACTAAGAAAATATTTCTTGTAGAATCAAGAGACAAGCGAGATCGGTGCGAATTCATGAAAGAGATTTAAGTATCATTATACCGTAAAAATCTCTCCGCCCGACAACTGCTCAAGCTTGCGGTTGGAGATCACCGCCCGGCACTCATCCATAATCTGACGCTCTTCGCCGGGTTTTGCATGGGAAAGATAGACCGCGGGACGGTGGTTTAGTTTGACCAAATCTTCGGCAAGGATATTCGGGCAGTAGTGGCGTGCCTGTCGGCAAAGCTCCTGCCGCGCATTAGAGAAGGCACACTCCACGATCAGCAAATCCAACCGTTCCAGCCCATTGAGAGCGTTCCAGAGGGTGTGATTGCAGGTAGTATCGCCGCTGAACGCGAAAACCCCGCCGTCCCGGGCGGTGACGATGTAACCGACCGTCGGCACAACATGATTGACCGGCACCATGCGAAAGCGCCGACCGTCCAGAACCGCTTCTTCACCCGGTTTCATCGGAACGTAGCGCAGCACCGGGCTATCGGGATGCGGGAGGCTGGTAAAATCGGGCCAGACTACCCAATTGAACATATGCTCACGAAGTGCACTGATGGTTTCCGGCAGAGCATGGACCGTAATTGGCTCTTCGGCACGATCGAACATGCTGTCCAGCAGCAGCGGGATCGCATGTACATGGTCGAGATGTGAGTGGGTTAGCACGATATGCTTGATCCGCTCCATCTCACTTAGGGTCAAATCACCGACACCGCTACCGGCATCGATGAGGACATCGTCATCAACGAGAAAGGAAGTGGTCCGGTGACCAGCAGCGATACCACCGCTGCAGCCTAAAATCCGCAGTTGCATCAGGTTCTCCGGAGGCCTTTCTCTATTTCACTTAAGTTTTATGCGTGTTCGGCGCTTTTCGGAGCCACGCCGGGGAGTTTTTGATCTAACCTGCTCTTTGTAGCATGTTTGTGCAAACAGCGACAAACGCTGAATGACGAATCCGAGAACCGTAGCACTGGCTAAATGTCGACAGGTATTGCGGTATGTGGAGGGTTTGGCATTTTAATAGTGAGGCAAGCCCATTCACGTAACCCTTCGGTTATGAGAACATTTGTTTTCTTTTTTAAAGCGTACACGAATGGATACGGTTCTGGTCACAGTAGCTCTACTCTTTTATCTGGGAGCCGCCGGACTTCTGGGACGGCGCATGGCGCGCGGTTCCCGGGCCGGAGAGCAAAGTAAATACCTGCCCCTTGTTTTGGGGTTTGGTGCCGTGCTCGCCCATGGAGTTGTCCTTTACGGGGCACTGCTCGGTCCGGAGGCCCTCAACCTTTCATTCTTCAATGTGCTCTCGCTGGCTGGCTGGCTTATCGCCCTCCTCGTACTCCTGTCTGCGTTGGGACAACCGGTGGAGAACCTGGCAATTGCCATTTTTCCGATTGCAACCCTGGGGCTGCTGGCGCAAGTATTGGCGCCGGTGAATCCGACTTTGGTACCACGGACCCCGGTGGGTCTGGAGATCCACATTCTGCTTTCCCTGGCATCCTATAGTCTGCTGGCTATCGCCGCACTGCAGGCGATGCTGCTCGCCTTGCAGGACCGACAGCTGCGCAACCGCCGCCCGGGAGGCTTTATTCGAGCGCTTCCGCCGCTTGAGACCATGGAGATACTGCTTTTCCGGCTGATCGGCGTCGGTTATCTGCTACTGACGTTTTCGCTCATCAGTGGCGCCCATTACCTGGAAAATATCTTTGCCCAGCATCTGGTGCATAAAACCGTACTTTCCATCATCGCCTGGGCCGTGTTCGCGGTGCTGCTATGGGGACGGCTGCAGTTCGGTTGGCGCGGGCGCACGGCTATCCGCTGGACGCTGGGAGGTTTCATGGTGCTCGTACTGGCCTATTTCGGCAGTAAACTGGTGCTGGAACTGGTTCTTCGCTAGTGTACTGTTGACACGGACCGGTCGACCCCTTAGTAATACTCTATCGAGTTTAAGTCGAGGCTTTCACCCTTTTGCTAAACGACATCCCGATCGGCGCCCTACTCGGCGCTCTCGTCTTTCTTGTTATCCTCTCCGCGTTTTTCTCCGGTTCCGAGACGGGCCTCATCAGCCTGAATCGCTATCGACTGCGGCATATGGCAAAGGATGGTCACCCCGGAGCACTGCGGGCCAGCCGCCTGCTCAAGCGTCCGGATCGGCTGATCGGACTCATTTTGCTCGGCAACAACTTCGTCAACATTCTCGCTTCGGCGCTGGCAACGATTGTCGCCATACGGCTGGTGGGCGAAGCGGGTCCCCTGGTGGCCACGGCGGTGCTGACCGTCGTCATCCTGCTTTTTGCCGAAGTCACACCTAAAACCCTGGCTGCGCTGCACCCGGAACGGATAGCCTTCCCCGCCAGTTTTATCCTTGGCCCGCTGCTGAAAGTGTTCTATCCGCTGGTATGGCTTATCAACATTATCGCCAACGGCCTGCTGCGCCTGCTCGGCGTTTCGACGCGGGACGTAGACAGCTCTCATCTCTCCTCTGAAGAGCTTCGGACCGTGGTGAATGAAGCGGGTACCATGATTCCGCGCCGTCACCAGAAGATGTTGCTCAATATCCTGGATCTGGAAAAGGCGACCGTGGAGGACATCATGATCCCGCGCAACGAGATTGCCGGGATCGATCTGGAGGACGAATGGACTGATATCGTTGATCAGCTCACCAACAGCCAGCACACCCGCTTGCCAGTCTACCGGGGCGGTATCGATAATGTGGTGGGCATCGTCCACCTGCGGGACCTTCTCGCGCTACAGCAGCACAGCGAACTGGACATGGAACGCTTTATGGATCGGATTCGGGAGGTCTATTTCATTCCCGAAGCCACGCGTCTCAACACCCAGTTGCTGAATTTTCAAAAACAGCGGCACCGCATGGGTCTGGTGGTGGACGAATATGGCGATATCCAGGGTCTGGTCACCCTCGACGATATCCTCGAAGAGATCGTGGGTGAATTCACCACCGGCCCCGGAACCACTCTCAAGGAGATCCACCCCCAGGAAGACGGCACCTATCTGGTGGACGGCAGCGCCAATGTGCGGGAGCTGAATCGCATCATGAACTGGTCCCTCCCGACGGAGGGTGCCAAAACCCTCAACGGAATGTTGATCGAGTATCTTGAAACCATTCCCGAACCGGGTACCAGCGTTCTGCTGAACGGCTATCCCCTGGAAGTGGTGCAGACCGGTGCCAGCGCCATCAAAACCGTACGTGTGGATCCGCTGTACCGAAAAGCCCGCCACAAGGACACCGAATAGCGGGCATCCGCCTCCTGACCAGAAAAATGCGCCGCTGGTCACAACGCCTTGCCATCCCCCTACACCCGGACTTCTACAAAGCCTATAATGGCGCCGCCAATCAATAGTTTTTGGAGCAATCCGTGTCCAGACTGACCCTCTCGTTCAAGGGCAAGATGCTGAAGATCTTCCCTCTCGAAAAGGAAGAGGTGGTCATCGGCAGTTCGCCGGAATGTGACATTACTATCGACAGCCTGGCAGTACATGAGAAGCATGCGCGCCTGGATCGCAGCGGCGGCAACTGGCGGCTCAAGGACCTGGATAGCCCCGGCGGCACTTTTGTCAATGGGAAGAAGATCGACGTTCAAACCCTCGAAAGCGGTGATGAGATAGCTATCGGCAAGCATACGCTGGAAGCGGACTTCGACGTCCCCATGCCGGAGACGATCGCCAGCGACAGCGACCTGATACCGGCCCGCAAAGCCAAAAACGCCTGGCTGCAGTTGCTGAACGGCCAGAATGTCGGCAAAACCATCAGCCTGAATCGAAACCTCTACAATCTGGGCAAACCCGGCGTGCAGGCGGCCGTAATCGCTCGACGTAACGAGGGTTTCTTTCTCTCCCATCTGGAAGGCGATCACCCACCGGAGGTTAACGATACCTCGATCGGCGATCACAGCTGGCTTCTGGAAGATGGCGATACCATCCAGATCGGAAACGTGAAAATGCAGTTCTATCTGCAGTAGGGAGCGGTCGACAAAGAGTGCACCCCTACAGGGCGTCCAGCGCCTCTGAAAGTCGGGCGACACCGACCACCTCGATACCCTCCATGGCCTTTTTGGGCGCATTGGCAGCGGGTACGATGGCGCGGGTAAAACCATGCTTGACCGCCTCCCGCAGGCGGTCCTCACCATTTGGCACCGGGCGGATTTCGCCGGCCAGTCCCACTTCTCCGAAAGTTATCAGTTTCTCCGGGAGCGGCCGGTCCCGCAAGCTGGAGAGAATGGCCAAAAGCAGCGCCAGATCGGCACCCGTTTCGGTGACCCGCACGCCACCAACCACATTGACGAAGACATCCTGATCGTAAGTAGCGACCCCACCGTGGCGATGCAGAACGGCGAGCAGAATGGCCAGACGGTTCTGCTCCAGCCCGACGGTAACCCGGCGGGGATTGGACAAATGGCTCTCGTCCACTAAAGCCTGTACTTCGGCAAGCAGTGGCCGGCTGCCCTCGAGCGTCACCATTACCGCAGAGCCGGATATGGGGCTTTGATGGCGCGAGAGAAAGATTGCGGAAGGATTCGAGACATCTTTCAGGCCGGTTTCACTCATGGCGAAGACGCCAAGCTCGTTGACCGCGCCAAAACGGTTCTTGAAGGCACGGATCACGCGAAAACGGCTGCCGCTCTGCCCCTCGAAATAGAGCACGGTGTCCACCATATGCTCCAGCACCCGCGGGCCTGCCAGTTGTCCGTCCTTGGTGACATGCCCCACCAGGAACAGCGCCGCGCCGCTCTCTTTGGCATACCGCACCAGTTGTGCAGCACTTTCGCGAACCTGACCTACCGCGCCGGGGGCCGACTGAAGCGTCTCGGTATAGATTGTCTGAATGGAGTCGATGACCAGCACCCGGGGCCGGTGTTGTTGGGCCGCGGCAAGGACCGCCTCGACACGAGTCTCCGGAAGCATTTGCAGGTGCTCCGCGGCCAGATTCAGTCGCTGGGCCCGCAGACTCACCTGCTGGGGCGACTCCTCGCCACTCACGTAGAGCGTGGCATTCCGCTCACTTAGACCGGCCAGCGTCTGCAGCAGCAGGGTGGATTTCCCGATCCCCGGATCACCCCCCAAAAGAACCACCGAACCCGGCACCAGGCCACCGCCGAGCACCCGATCGAATTCGCCACTTCCGGTGAGGGTCCGTACCACATGGTCTGCCGGCACATCAGAAAGCCGCTGCACCCTGGCCGGTCCGGCGGCACCGGCATAGCCCCGGTGGCGGACCGGTGCAGAGACCTCGACGTCTTCCTCGAGCGTATTCCAATCGCCGCAGTCGGCACACTGCCCCGCCCACTTCGGGGCCTGGGCGCCACAACTGCGACAGCTGAAAACCGTTTTTGCCTTGGCCAAAATTTCTCCTGAACACCTGAGTGGTCAACTGCAAAGAGCGCAAGGGTTTAGTCGCTTCAACCCAGGTCATGCACTACTCGCCTGGCGCATTACACCCGATCACCGGGATGGTGGCGGGACCTCCATCGGATAGAGGGTGGCGAGGCAGTTCCGGGTTGTCCGGTTTACCGGAACACGCCCCAACTCGGACAATTTCACCCAAGCCGCATCCTCGGCATCGCTGGCGGCGCAAGGTTCGCCTGCGACGTATTCGCCATACAGATCGATAACCACGTAATGAACGTCGGGGGTTCCCCCTTCGGTCGGCTCAATGTGCTCGAAGGTGTAGACCGGGTCGGTCGCACGAATGGTCACGCCGGTCTCTTCCATCAGCTCCCGCTCGGCAGCGGCGACCAGGGTTTCCCCCCACTCGACCCGTCCGCCGGGGATGGCCCACTCTCCCTGATTTGGCGCTCGCCCCCTTTTTACCAACAGGACCGCATCGGCCCGCCGAACCACAGCCCCCACCCCCAGGATCGGCGACCTCTTGGGGCCTTTGGCCATATCAGTCAGATGTCACTTCTTCGCAGCGAACCCGCTGAGTCACGCCGCACAGCAGCTCATAAGCTATCGTCCCGGCGCGCTCGGCGATGAGCTCCGCGGGCAACCCTTCGCCCCAAAGCACTACCGGATCACCCGCCCGGGCGTGAGGCTGACCACGGAGATCAACCGTGATCATATCCATCGAGACGCGGCCAATCAGTGGAACCGGTTTGCCGTTGAGCAGCACCGGTGTACCGGCCGGGGCATGCCGGGGATAGCCATCGCCATAACCGACGGCCACGACACCGACCGGGAGCGTCTCCGGCGCACGCCAGGTACCTCCATATCCTACGGCTCCCCCCTTGGGGATGTGATTGACGGCAATGAGCTCGGAATGCAGCGTCATCACCGGGCGCAGCTTTGCCTCGGGGCCCCTTCCCTCCAGGAAAGGTGAAATCCCGTAGAGCATCACTCCAGGACGGATCCACTCCACGTGACTTTCCGGCCATCCCAGCACACCGGCGGAATTAGCGATCGCCCGCTCGCCCGGCAATCCCTGAACCGTCTCTTCAAACAGGGCGAGCTGCCGGGGCGTGGCCGGATCGGTTTGGTCGTCGGCGCAGGCCAGGTGGGTCATGAATCCCACCACCTCGACACCCTCCAGCGCGTTTAGACGGCGCCAAATGCCTCGGGTCGCTCCCGGCGCAAAGCCCAGCCGATGCATGCCCGTATCCACTTTGATCCACACCCGAACCGGCCCGTAGTGGCTACGCTCCAACGCCTCCACCTGAGAGGCCTCGTGGACTACTGCCTCGAAGTGGTAAGCCTGAAGCAGCGGGATCTCATTGGCTTGGAAAAAACCTTCCAAAAGGGTGATGGGGGCCTCGATGCCTGCCATGCGCAGGGCCAGGGCCTCGTTGATGCACGCTACCCCCAAGGCATCGGCGCCCTGCAGGGCCGTGGCCACACGCTCGAGCCCATGGCCGTAGCCATTGGCCTTGATGGCCGCCATGATCTTGGCACGGGGCGCGATAACGCGGGCGACCGAAAGGTTATGTCGTAGTGCGCCCAGGTCAATCGTCACCCGCGTTGCCCGGCCCACAATGGCCTGAGCCGCGGAGACTCCGGTTGCCGACGAGGAGGACCCAGCGATCACGTCAATGGCCTCCCGACGCTCCGTAATCGTTGCCCGCAAAATTGGCAAACTGAGTGTACTGGCCGAGGAAGGCCACACGCACGGTTCCGATGGGACCGTTACGCTGTTTTCCAATGATGATTTCGGCGGTGCCCCTGTCGGCGCTGTCTTCGTTGTAGACCTCGTCGCGATAGATGAAGGCGATCACATCCGCGTCCTGCTCAATGGCTCCGGACTCACGCAAATCCGACATTATCGGCCGCTTGTTGGGACGCTGCTCCAGGCTGCGATTGAGCTGAGAGAGCGCTATAACCGGGACGTTGAGCTCCTTCGCGAGCCCTTTCAAGGAGCGGGAGATCTCGGAAATCTCGGTGGCGCGGTTTTCACCACCCCCGACGACCTGCATCAGCTGCAGGTAGTCGATGACGATCAGTCCCAGACCGTGCTCCCGCGCGAGGCGCCGGGCACGGGCCCGCAGATCGGTGGGGGTGAGTCCAGGGGTATCGTCAATATAGATGGGGGCTTCGGAGAGAATACCGACCGCCGAAGTCAGCCGCGGCCAGTCGTCGTCACCCAGCTTGCCGGTACGAACCTTATGCTGATCGATGCGCCCGAGGGAGGACATCATGCGCATGGCCAATTGCTCGCCAGGCATCTCCATGGAGAAAATGGCCACCGGAACCTGATGCTTGATCGCCGCATTCTCGGCGATATTCATTGCGAATGTGGTTTTGCCCATGGAGGGGCGACCGGCAACGATGATTAAGTCGGAACGCTGAAGGCCCGAGGTCTTGTCATCAAAGTCAGTAAAGCCGGTGGGCACGCCGGTGATGGCGTTGTCCTGGCTGAACAGGTAATCGATGCGGTCGACCGCATCGACCAGCAGTTCCTTGATGCCCTTGAAACCGGCCCGGTCGCGATTGCCTTGATCGGCAATCTCGAAGACGCGTTTCTCCGCCTGATCGAGCAGTTCATGAACCGGACGCCCTTCCGGATAATAACCACTGTCGGCGATGGTGTTTGCGACATCAATAAGCTGGCGCAACACCGAACGTTCACGAACGATATTCGCGTAGGACTTGATGTTGGCGGCACTGGGGGTGTTACTGGCAAGCGAACCCAGGTAGGCGATCCCACCGAGATGTTCGAGTTCCCCCAAGTTGTCCAGCCACTCCGCCAGCGTGACTACGTCAAAAGGTTTGGCCTCTTCCGCCAGGCGGCGGATGGCTTGAAAGATCAGACGGTGGTCACGACGGTAAAAATCGGGATCGCTGACCCGATCGGCCACCTTTTCCCACGCCCCGTTATCGAGCATGAGACCGCCGAGGACCGACTGTTCGGCCTCAATCGAATGCGGAGGGACTTTCAGCGCCGCGGTAGCGTCATCGCGGGCGAATGGTACTGTACTTTCCTGCATGGGCATAAGCCAGAATCACACCCGGAGGATGAGGTCACCAGAATGCCGGGAAATCCGGCCCACGACAAGCTATTCGATCCCGACGATTTGCGCCATTCCGCACTTCGGATGCGAATATCCGTCGCTGTATTCCCCGGACCGCATGAGTGGCAGTCCGGGGGCATCCAGGAGCCTGTCCGAGAATAGACTGATCGGCTCGGGCATCCTGCTTCGCTCTACCGAGTGCTTCCCTGCACTCGTCGGCTCGGGCACCCTCGATAATAGGTTCAGACATTCTCTACTGCCGCCATCCACGGCGGGATGCATCGCTCTAACGACTGCGTCCATGCAGTCGTATTCACCTCAAATGCCTGAAAAATCTGACCTAATCAATCCTGCCCTCGTGACGGTCGCTATTCTCGGACAGGCATCCAGGTATCAGTCAGCCTCGACCACCACCTTGATCGTCTGATAGACGTCCGACTCGAACTGGACATCGATGTCGTACTCGCCAACGGCGCGCAGCGGGCCTTCGGGCATCTGCACTTCGCGCTTTTCGACTTCCATACCGGCCGCCGTAATGGCATCGGCGATATCCGCCGAACTGATGGAGCCGAACAGCTTGCCCTCTTCGCCGGCATTGGCCTTCAGGGTCACCGTTCCCAGCTCAGCCAGTTTATCGGCGCGAGCCTGTGCAGCGGAGCGCACTTCGGCCGCCTTCTTTTCCAGCTCGGCACGACGCTCTTCGAATTCAGCCAGATTCTTAGCTGTCGCCATGACCGCCTGACCGGTCGGAATCAGGAAATTCCGGCCATATCCGGACTTCACGGCAACCTTGTCGCCCAGGTTGCCCAGGTTGCGAACGTTCTCCAGCAGGATTATTTCCATCTCGATACCTCGACTCTCTATAGTCTTTATGACTCTCTATAGTCTTTATCGCCCCGCGCCCCCGGCGCCAGGCAACCACACTGTCATTTATCATCTTCGGAACGGCCGAAATAAGTGCGAAAGCCGAACCAATTATCCACCATCCCCAGTACCGCCAAGGTAACTGCCGTCTGCGGCAGTGCCAAGAGGAGTAGCAAATAAACCGCCACCAGCCAACCGACACTTGCCCTGACGCCGGCCACCAAACCGTGAACCACGGCTAACCCGTGTATCAGGAACAGCAGCATGATTACCACCAGCAGTTCAGCTGCCATAGCCGCGGCCGGGTCGCCCAGAACAACTGCCGCCCCGATCAACACCAGGGCCACAAGGGTGAGCGGCCGGCCGACAGCCAGACGGTGAAACTCCTCCCGGAAGCCGCCCGGATTATATAGCAACGCCTGCCACCAGCGGGCGATGAAGAGCGCACCGAGTGTGCTCAGCGTCAGTGCCGCGGCAACCGCCCCGGTCATAATCCCGGCCACCTCCCGCAGCACCGGTTCCATGTCCGGCCCGGGTGCCTCGGTTCCGGCTTGCGCCAGCAACTGCCGGTAGGTTTCCATCCACCAGCTGGCCGGGTCGTCAAAGGCTAAGTAGGCCCCCAGGACCAGCAGCCCGCCGAAAAGTCCCGACAAGGCAACGGTTCTGGACAGGCTTACGGTTCGCTGCAATACCGTCGCCAGCACCAGCACCGGCAGCCACAGCACAATGGCGAAACCAGCGGCAATCAAAGGCTGCTGCAGGATCACCGCTGCCAGCAGGCCAACGGCCAGCAATGAACCGGCGAACACAGTGAGTCCACTCCCGGGTCCGGTTCGGAGTGTTACCAGACCCACTGCCGCACCGCTGAAGTAACTGAACGGCGGCAACAGCAGGGACAGCATCGCAGCGACAGTCGTAACCAAAATCGCCTGCATGCGGCCGCGCATGATGTAGGCCGCGAGCAGTTTCATAGCTCTCCCAACCCCTGGGTAGACCGGAGCCTACGGCAGGGTAGTCCTATCAGTGCTTATCGCTATACGGCAGCAGCGCCAGATAGCGAGCCCGCTTGACGGCACGGGCGAGCTGACGCTGATAGCGCGCCTTGGTGCCGGTGATCCGGCTGGGAACGATTTTACCGGATTCGGTGACGTAATTTTTGAGGGTGGCAAGATCCTTGTAATCGATCTCTTTCACGCCCTCGGCGGTAAAACGGCAAAACTTTTTGCGTCGGAAAAAACGAGCCATTTCGGTCTCCTGATCTCTATTCGGTCACGATTCGGACAATGCAAGGGAATACGGTCGGTAAGCCGAGCCGTTATTCGGAGGCGGCCTGCCCTTCGCTCTCGGCCGTTTCACCACCTTCTTCTTTGGCTTCGGGCTGAGGTTCGGGCTTGGCTTCGGGTCTGGCTTCGCCCCGGCTTTCCCGTGTCTCCCCTTCGTCCCTTTCTCTGACCTTGACCAGCGGCGAAGCTTCGGTCACGGCTTCCTTCTTCTGCAGGATCAGGTTACGGATAACGGCGTCGTTGAAACGGAACGCGGACTCCAGCTCGGCCATCGCTTCACCGTTGCACTCCACATTCATGAGCACGTAATGCGCCTTGTGGATCTTGGCAATCGGAAAAGCCAGTTGGCGGCGGCCCCAATCTTCCAGACGATGGATCTGCCCGCCAGTGGACTCGATGGTCGACCGATAACGCTCAACCATGGCAGGGACCTGCTCGCTCTGGTCCGGATGGACCAGAAAGACGATTTCGTAATGTCGCATTAATAGCTCCTTACGGTTTATGCAGCCTCAGGCCCATTGCCTGAAGCAAGGAGATCCCGGGCAACACCCGGGAAAAGCCGGCCATTGTACTCGACTCAAGGGGCGTGGGCAATTGTGCAACAGGGCAGCCCAGGGCAACCGCATACTTTGAAGCGAGCGGTGTAAGTCCTTGATAGCAGGTCGTCGGCAGCAGGGATGCTGCCGTCGAGCGTACACGGATGTATTTACAGCGTACCTGCTGTCAAGGACTTATATCGCTCGCCGGCATCAAAAATGTGAGTATGCGTTTACCCTGCAGGGCAGCCCAGGGCAGCCGCATACTTTGAAACCAATGATGCAAGTGCTTGATATCAAGTCATCGGCAGCAGGGATGCTGCCGTCGAGCCTACAGGGATGTATTCACGGCGCACCTGATACCCAGCACTTGCTTCGCTCGCCAAGCACCAGGCTTGTGAGTATGCGTTTACCCTGGCTATCAGCACTAGCAGCCTGTAGCGAGGCGGTCAAAACCCCTTCACGCGCACCAGGAGCGACAGAAACCGCAATACGTCCAAGCGAAATTCGGCCTATATCCGCCTTTCCGCGTTAGAGCATGCCGCCATAGTGGCGGTAGTAGAGAATGTCTGGAACCTATTCTCGAGAATGCCCGAGCCGAGTGGGTCTGGTCTGACAGGCTACCGGGAGCCTGTCAGAGAATAGGCTCCTAGCAACCGGCAACCAGACGCTGGCGATACGCCTCGTACAGGCAGACCCCCGCCGCCACGGAGACATTCAGGCTTTGAACCGTTCCCCGCATCGGAATCGTGACCAGCTCGTCGCAGCCCTTGGCCGTCAGACGTCTCAGCCCCTGCCCCTCCGCACCCAGTACCAGTGCCAATGGCCCGGTCAGTTGCGCCTGGTAGAGGTAGCCGCTGGCGCCCTCAAGAGCCGTCCCCACCACCCATACCCCGGCGCTGCGCAAGCTGGCCAGGGTTCGGGAAAGATTGGTGACAGAGACCAGGGGTACCGATCCGACGGCACCGCTGGCCACCTTGCGCACCGTTGGTGTCAATCCGCAGGCCCGATCCCGCGGCACGACCACCGCGTGAGCCCCGACGGCGTCTGCGGTACGCAGGCACGCCCCGAGATTGTGCGGATCGGTGACTCCGTCCAGGATCAACAGAAGAGGCGGCTCCTCCATCGTAGTGAGCCGGTTTTCGAGAAAGGACTCGTCCCGCGGGGCCTCGCCGCGAATACGGGCTACCACGCCCTGATGACGCCCGCCGTTCGTCAGACGGTCCAGCTCCGGCTTCGAAAGCCACTCAACCCCCACGCCCGCCCGTTCGGCGAGTTGGGCCAGATGGCGAAGTCGCTTGTCCTTGCGACGGCTATCCAGCCAAAGGGCGGTAATACTGTCGGACTGAAGCTCGATCACGGCCTGCACGGCGTGCAGGCCGAAAACGGTTTCCTCCTTCATTCCTCGACCATTTCAAAATCGATCTTTCGCTCATCCAGATTGACGGCCAGAACGCGGATACAAACCTTGTCGGCGAGACGGTACATGCGTCGGGTGCGCTCCCCGGTCAGGCGATGCTTGGCCGGGTCGAAGTGGTAGTAATCGTTGCTGAGCGCGGTCACATGGACCAGTCCTTCGGCATAGATGTCATCGAGGGTGACAAACAGGCCGAAGCCGGTCACCCCGGTGATGATCCCGTCGTACTCGTCTCCTACCCGGTCCATCATGAACTCGCATTTCAGCCAGTCGGTTGCATCCCGCGTGGCATCATCGGCGCGACGCTCGGTCATCGAGCAGTGCTCGCCGAGCAGGACCATGTCTTCCATCGAGTAATGAAAGTCTTCCGCCGATTTTTTGGACAGCCGATGGCGGATAGCTCGATGCACTAAAAGGTCCGGGTAGCGACGGATTGGCGAGGTAAAGTGTGCGTATGCCTTGTACGAAAGACCGAAATGGCCCTTGTTATCCGGCGTGTAAACCGCCTGCGCGAGTGAACGTAGCAGCACGGTCTGGATCAGGTGGGCATCGCTACGTCCGCGCACCTGGTCGAGAAGGACCCCGTAGTCTTTCGGCTGTGGCTCATCACCCCCGCCCAGCGAAAGCCCAAGTTCGCCAAGGAACTCCCTCAGCCTCTCCAGCTTCTCCAGACTGGGCCCGGGGTGCACACGGTAGAGACTGGGGAGTTCGGAGCTGCTGAGGAAATCGGCCGTCGCCACATTGGCAATCAACATGCACTCTTCGATCAGACGGTGTGCATCATTACGCTCCACCGGCACGATACGCTCGATCTTTTTGTTCTCACCGAACACGATCATCGTCTCGGTAGTCTCGAAATCGATGGCACCGCGACGCTTGCGCTCGGCATGCAACGCGTGGAAGAGATCATGGAGATGTTCCAGGTCGGGGACGACACTCCGATATTGCTCGCGCAGCTCCCGGTCCTTATCCACCAGCATCGCGGCCACTTTGTTGTAGGTCAGCCGGGCATGGGAGCGCATCACGGCGGGATAGAACCGATATCCCTCCAGCTTTCCCCTGGAGCTGACCTCCATGTCGCACACCATCACCAACCGGTCGACGTTCGGATTCACCGAGCAAAGGCCATTGGAAAGCGCTTCCGGCAGCATCGGGATCACACGACCGGGGAAATAGACCGAATTGCCCCGCATCCGCGCCTCAACATCCAGTGCACCGCCAGGCATCACGTAATGCGAAACATCGGCGATCGCCACGACCAGGCGCCACCCGTCACCGTGGGGTTCGCAGAAGACAGCATCATCGAAGTCCTTTGCATCTTCCCCATCGATAGTGACCAGATGCATCTCGCGAAGATCGGTCCGCCCCTGTTTGTCACTCTCAGCGACCTCCCGCGGCAGCTCGGCAATCTCCGTATCCATGAATACCGACCACTCATGGGGCAGGCCATGGGCGCGAATGGCGAGATCGACCTCCATCCCCGGCGCCATGTGATCCCCGAGGATCTCGATGACGCGACCAATGGCCTGGCGATAACGAGTGGGATACTCAATGAGCTCGACCGTAACCAGCTGGCCGAACTCCGCCCCGTACACCTGATCAGGAGGCACCAGAATGTCCTGATTGATGCGTTTGTTATCGGGAATCAGAAAGCCGACGCCACCCTCCACGTAATAGCGGCCGACCACGTGCGTATTGCCGTGTTCGAGCACCTCGACAATGGTGCCCTCCTTACGACCACGTCGGTCAATCCCCGATACCCGCGCGACCACCCGATCACCATGCAGTGCACCGTGCATCTCCTTGGGTGAAAGAAACAGGTCCTCGCCCCCCTCATCGGGGATAAGGAATCCGAAGCCGTCCGCATGGCCAACCACACGTCCCCGAACGAGATCCATTTTGCTAATCAGGCCGTAGCCGCCGCGCCGGTTCTGCATTAACTGCCCATCGCGCTCCATGGCCCGCAGGCGGCGGCGCAAAGCCTCCAGAGGCTCATCCCCTTCCAGCTTCAGTGCCGCGGCGATCTGCTGGCGGGTCATCGGGCGCCCCTGTTCGGCCAGCATGTCCATGATGAACTCACGGCTGGGAATGGGATTCTCGTACTTGCGGGCCTCGCGTGTCTGATGCGGGTCCTTCTTATTGGAAAAACGTTTCGCCATAAAGGGCTCTTGTTGTCGGTTCGTTTAAATACATAATTGTACCAATTCCGGGCGGCTGCGATGAAAAGTTTCCGCCTACCGCCCAACTATTGACAATCACTGGATGGCCAAGTAAAGTGCCCGCCTCTCGGGACGTAAGCGTCTCGGAGCCGAGGTGGTGAAATTGGTAGACACGCTAGCTTCAGGTGCTAGTGGGGGAAACCCCGTGGAGGTTCGAGTCCTCTCCTCGGCACCATCTTTTTGAAAGGCTGCTCTTTGAGCGGCCTTTTTTTATGGGCGCCAAACTGTCCCACAGGTCACAAGACGCGCCGCAAATCTCGATACAAATCGAGAACAATCAATCGCCTACGCGTGACAGGTAGCCCATTGAATCCCTCTACCAGAGGCGTCAATAAAAAAAACCCGACGGCGCATGACCATCGGGCTGGTTGCAGTCGGTTTAGCGGCCGGCTATCCGAATGGACTGCGCAGTACGATAGTATCGGCGCGGTCCGGGCCGGTGGAAATAATATCCACAGGTATGTTGACGACCTCCTCGATCTTGCGGATGTAGGCCTTGGCGTTCTCCGGCAATCGATCGTAATCGCGCACGCCCACCGTGCTTTCGCTCCAGCCCGGCAGGTCGATGTACTGGGGACGGCACTGTTCGTAGGCATCGGCGCCTACGGGCGGGGCATCCAGAATTTCACCGTCACACTGGTAGCCTACTGCGATACGCAGGGTTTCAAGGCCGTCGAGCACGTCCATTTTGGTCAGGCAGATCCCGGAAAGACTGTTGATCTGCACCGAGCGTCGCAGGCTCACGGCATCCAGCCATCCACAGCGACGCGGCCGGCCAGTGGTGGAGCCGAATTCGTGCCCCTGATCGGCCATGCGCTTGCCGATGGGGTCCGACAGATCGGCCCCATCATAGAGTTCGGTCGGGAACGGTCCTGCACCGACGCGGGTAGTGTACGCCTTGGTAATTCCCAACACGTAATCGATATCGCGCGGGCCGACGCCGGTACCGGTGCATGCACCGCCGGCCGTCGGATTCGACGACGTCACGTAGGGATAGGTCCCGTGATCGATATCCAGCAGCGTGCCCTGGGCCCCCTCGAACATGACGTCCTTACCGTCGGCGCGGAGTTTGTGAAGCAGCCCGGTGACGTCGGCCACCATCGGGCGGATGCGCTCTGCCATGGCCAGGCCCTGCTCGAGCACTTCCTGAAAGTCCACCTGCTCCGTCTTGAAGTAGTGCTTCAGCGCAAAGTTGTGGTAATCGAGTACCTCACCCAGCCGCGCGGCAAAGCGCTCGCGATGCATCAGGTCTCCTACTTTCAGGCCGCGGCGGGAAATCTTGTCCTCATAGGCGGGGCCGATGCCACGTCCGGTAGTGCCGATGGCCTTCTTGCCGCGCGCCCTTTCCCGCGCCTGGTCCAGCGCGATGTGGTAGGGAAGGATCAGCGTGGAGGCCTCGCTGATGCGCAGCCGGCTTTCGACATCCACATCGCTGGCTCTCAGCATCGCCATCTCTTCGAGCAGCGCGTCGGGCGACAGTACGACACCGTTACCGATCAGACACAGGACACTCTCGTGGAGAATGCCCGAAGGGATGAGGTGAAGAATCGTCTTCTTGCCGTCGATGACCAGCGTGTGACCGGCATTGTGACCGCCCTGGAAGCGCACGACGGCACTGGCCTTTTCGGTAAGGAGATCAACGACCTTGCCCTTGCCCTCATCGCCCCACTGGGTACCGATGACTACTACATTCTTCCCCATTTTCCGCTCTCTCTCACAAAGAACCCCGCATTTTCGGTGCGGGGTCATCGCCTTGGCGTGTTATTTGGAATAGCTTTCGCAACTGCTGGCCGGTCGTGCTAGCCCCGGCTGGTTTACCAGATTACTTCGTCGCCGGGCTCCTCGCAATGACAGCGAAGGGAGATTCCTCGAGAATATCGATGCCGCTGGCACTCTTTGCGGTGCCAGGAGGCCTGTCCGAGAATAGCGACCGTCACGAAGGCAAGACTGATTGGGTCAGATTTTTCGGTCATTTGAGGCGAATAGTGGTTCGATTTAACGAAAATGAGCGAGAAATCCGGCCAATCAGGCTTGGCCGCAGTAGGTTAGTCTATTCTCGGACAGGCTCCTAGAGACCTTCGACCTTCCAGCTTCCGTCTTTCTCGACCAGTTGCCGGTCGCAGTCCATATCGGCCGCTGCACCCTGCTGGCCGGGAAGCGCCTGGACGACGCGCTCGCCGTTCTCGCGCAGCTTTGCAATGGCAGCATCCAGTACGGCGTCGTCGGCACAAGGGGCAAAGATACCACGAATCGGCCCGGTATCGTCAGTGGCCAGGGAGAGCACCTCCCGCAGGTCGGCGCTGAACCCGGTGGCCGGTCGGGCCCGCCCAAAGACGCGGGCAATGCCGTCGTACCGGCCTCCCTGGGCAATCGCCTGACCGCGGCCGGGTACAAAAGCGGCGAACACCACCCCGGTGTGGTAATGATACCCCCGTAGTTCCGCCAGATCGAAGTGCACGGACACGTCAGGGCGCTGTTCGACCGCAACGGCCACCCGCCGCAGGTTATCCAGCGCCACTTTCACCTCTTCGCCGGCACCGGAGAGCACCTCCCGGGCCTCTTCCAGGATTTGGGGGCCACCATTCAAGTCGGCAAGCGCTGCAAGGGCATCCGCAGCCGTTTTCCCGAGATCGGCAGCGGCAAGAATTTCGGCGATTTCCGGTTTGGCTTTTCGCTGTAACGCATCGAACAGGCGGTTCTCCGTATCGGCATCAAGCCCGGCATGGCGTGCCAGACCTCGAAAAATACCCACATGCCCCAAGTCGAGATAAACGTGCTCCAGTCCCGCCTTGAACAGTGTTTCCACCATCAACGTCAATACTTCGCGATCACTCTCCGGACCGGCGTGCCCATAGAGCTCCACACCCACCTGCATCGGGCTGCGGGTGCCGCCGTGGGATGCCGGGCGCGTACGCAACACGGTACCCAGATAGCAAAGACGGGTCGGTTCCTCACGCTGTAACTGGCTGGCATCGATACGAGCTACCTGCGGTGTCATATCCGCACGCACCCCCATCAACCTTCCACTCAGCTGATCGGTCAGCTTGAAAGTTTCCAGATCCAGATCATTGCCGGCGCCGGTCAATAGCGAATCCAGGTATTCGATAAAGGGAGGAATGACCTGGCGGTAACCCCAGGTATGGAACAGCTCCAGTAACCCGCGACGGACCCGTTCAAGACGTTCTGCCTCGGGAGGAAGGAGTTCCTCGATGCCTTCGGGGAGCAGCCAGCGATCAGTGTCGACCATCTTCAGTGCCTCAGCCAATAAAGCAGCATCGCCCCGAGGGCCATGCTAATCAGCCCCGAGACGCGAATCGCACGGTCGTCCATTCGGGCGACCGAAACCATCAACTGCCGGAAATAGCCGGGAGAGAGTGTCGGTAGCAGACCTTCCAGCACCAACACCAAAGAGACAGCAACCCCAAGGTCAACCCACATCCACTCCCCCGATCAAATAAATGGCCGGACGGCCCTTACGGGCCGCCCGGCCGGTCCTTGCCTCTTATCAGCGGGCGCTTTCGGAGCCGACCGCCGCTTTGAAATAGCGGAAGAATTCAGAGTCCGGATCGAGTACCAACATATCGTTTTTCGAGCTGAATACGTTTCGGTAAGCGTCGAGACTCCGGTACAGAGCATAGAATTCTTCATCCTGGCCAAAGGCCTGGGCAAAGATCTCCGCCGCTGTCGCATCACCCTCACCTCGGGTACGTTCGGCATCACGATACGCCTCGGCCAGGATGACCGTTCGCTGACGGTCGGCATCGGCACGAATGCGTTCGGCGGCCTCGGCACCCCGGGAGCGCAGGTCCTTGGCTACGCGGCTGCGCTCGGCGCGCATACGCTGGTACACCGAATCGCTGACTTCCGCGGGCAGCTCGATGCGTTTGATGCGCACGTCGACGACGTCGATGCCGAAATGGTCGACATCCTGCTTAATCTTCCCGGCAATCACGCTCATGATTTCCGCGCGCTCACCCGAAATCGCCTCCTGGATGGTTCGCTTGCCGAATTCGGCCCGCAGCCCATCCTTGATCACCTGAGACAAGCGCAAACCGGCCTGGCGCTCATCACCGTTAGTAGTTTTGTAGAAGCTGGAGACGTCGTCGATACGCCACTTGATGAAGGCGTCGACGATGACGTTCTTCTTCTCGAAGGTAAGATAGCGTTCCGGTTCGGAGTCCAGCGTCAGGATCCGGTCTTCGAACTTGCGCACATTGTTGATGAAGGGGATCTTGAAGTGCAGCCCCGGCTCATAGGTTGCATCCTGGAACTCACCAAGCCGGAACTTCACAGCCTTCTCCCGTTCGTCGACGGTGAACATCGACATCGAGAGCAACCACGCGGCCACGGCGACGAGTATCAGGGATACGGTCATTTTAGTGCTCATCGGCGCACCTCCCTACTACGCAGATTATCTCGGACATTGGACGAAGGCTGCGAGCCTGAATTGTCCCGACTTCCGAGAGTGCGGGTCACGCCGGACTCCGGCGAACTCTGGTCACCCGCGGTAATACCGCGCTGCATCATTTTATCGATCGGCAGATACATCAGGTTATTGCTGTCCTTGGAGTCGATCATAATCTTGCTACTGTTGGACAGCACCGATTCCATCGTATCCAGATAGAGACGCTTGCGCATCACCTCCGGAGCCTTGGTGTATTCGGCCAATACGTTGGTGAAGCGGGCGGTTTCACCCTCGGCCCTGGCAATGACCTGCTCTCGATAGGCATTCGCCTCCTCGATGATGCGGGCAGCACCACCACGGGCCCGGGGCAGGATATCGTTGGAATAGGCTTCCGCCTCATTCTTCAGGCGTACCTCATCCTCACGAGCCTTGACGGCATCGGCAAAGGCATCCTGTACCTGTTCCGGAGCCTGGGCATCCTGCATGTTGAGAGTCGTTACAATCAGCCCGGCCCCGTAATCATCCAGGATCTCCTGGAGCAGTTTCTGGGCACGTACGACGATCTCGCTACGGCCACCGGTAATGATGAAGTCCATCTTGCTCTTGCCCACGATCTCGCGGACGGCACTCTCCAGGGACTGGCGCAGTGTCTCGTCAGGATCGCGAACATTGAACAGATATTCCTTCGGATCACCCACCCGATACTGGACAGCGAACTTGATGTCGATAATGTTCTCGTCCTGGGTGAGCATCAGGGCTTCATCGGCCCGATAACCGAGTTCGATACTACGGATGGAGTCCACATCGACACGCTCCATCTTGTCGATGAAACGTGGATACCAGTGCAGGCCCGGTCCAGTCGTCGACTGATAGTCACCGAAGCGCAAAACCACGGCGCGTTTACCCTCCTCGACGATATAGAAGCCCGACAGCCCCCAGACCACGAGGGCCAGGACCAGCACCACTCCCAGACTGGCTGCTCCCACTCCGCCACCGGAAGCACCGCCTCCGCCACCGCTTTTGCCGCCACGGCCACCGAAAATACCTTTGAATCTGGTCTGCAGTTTGCGAACAACCTCGTCCAGGTCCGGTGGTCCTTGCTCATTATTACGGCCGCCCCACGGATCTCGCCCGCCGGAGCCACCCGGTTCATTCCAGGCCATTAAGACACTCCAATCGCATATTGCGTGTTAACACCGGAATTTCTGACGCCCCCAGGCACAAAATTCCGGTTAAGAAAGCACTTCAAATCGGCTGCAAATTCTAGCAGCCTGTCGAACTTGAGAATAATCACTTCAGCATTCTGTTCCTGTATCGCTCTAAATCATTGCACCCTGTTAGCCCTGCACCTGTCGGCACGCGCTGATGGTACAGGCTGTGGGCAGCCTCCGACAGGCTTAAGCCGGCGGTAACAGGACAGCAAACTCTTCCTGCTTTCGCAGGTAATCGAGGATCTGCGGCTCGATTTCCACCTCCAGCAGCCAATCACCACTGCTGTTATCCACTGACTCCTCACGGACCGCGCCCGCTTCATAGAGCCGCGCCCGCAATCGCCCCGCTTCGGGCGGAATGCGCAGTGAACGCCGCTCCCGGTAATGCCGGAAATGCTCATCGAGCGCCTCCAGCATACCTTCCATCCCTGTGCCTTGGGCCGCCGAGAGATAGACCCGGCGAACATGGCCCTCAGCGTCGCTAGTAACGCGAGGCCGGCTCTTCGGCAGCAGGTCGATTTTGTTGTAAACCTCGATCTGCGGCACCTTGTCGGCGCCGATTTCAGCAAGGACCTCGTTGACCTGCTCGACCTTGGCTTGTCGATCATCATCCGAGGCATCGATCACGTGCAGCAGCAGGTCCGCATCGCGCGTCTCCTGCAGGGTGGACCGAAACGCCTCGACAAGGTCATGGGGCAAGTGACGAATGAACCCCACCGTGTCGGCCAGTACCACCGCATCGCCACCGGGCAGCGGCAGCCGCCGTAGCGTCGGATCCAGGGTCGCGAAAAGCTGATCCGCAACGTAGACCGTGTCGGTTGTCAGTCCATTGAACAGAGTCGATTTGCCGGCATTAGTATATCCGACCAGAGAAACCGTGGGGATCTCCGCACGCCGCCGCCCACGGCGGCTCTGTTCACGCTGCCGCCGCACCTTTTCCAGTCGCCGGTGTAGGGACTTGATGCGCTCACCGAGCATACGCCGATCCGACTCCAACTGTGTCTCGCCGGGACCGCGTAGTCCGATGCCGCCCTTCTGGCGCTCCAGATGGCTCCATCCCCGAACCAGGCGGGTGGAGAGGTGCTGCAACTGAGCCAGTTCCACCTGCAATTTACCTTCATGAGAGCGGGCACGCTGGGCAAAGATATCGAGAATCAGACCCGTCCGATCCAGAACACGGCATTGGACCAAACGCTCCAGATTTCGTTCCTGGGAAGGCGAAAGCGGGTGGTTGACCAAGACGATATCGGCCTCCTCCCGCTCTGCCCGGTCGCGGATTTCCTCGGCTTTGCCGCTACCGACGAAATATCTCGGTTCGGGTTGGCGCCTTGATCCGGTCACGACGGAAACGGGCTGGGCTCCGGCCGAAACGACCAGTTCCTCAAACTCCTCGAGGTCCTCACGTTCGCTCTCGGGCAGCAGATCCAAATGCACCAGGACAGCACGTTCGCCGCCGGTAGGACGTTCAAGCAAGGCGGCCTCCCACGCTGTCCTGAGAGACAGCCATCCAATCAGAAATTGCCGGGCGAAGAAGACTCATCCGGTTGTGAGGAAGAATTCGGTGGTGGTGCAAAGCTCACCTTAACGCTGCGTGCAGGCACGATAGTGGAAATGGCGTGTTTGTAAACCATCTGGTTTACGGCATTCTTCAATAGGACCACGAACTGGTCAAAAGATTCGATCTGTCCCTGCAGCTTGATGCCGTTGACCAGGTAAATGGAAACTGGAATCCGTTCTTTGCGCAGGGCATTCAGAAAGGGATCCTGCAGCGCTTGCCCTTTGCTCATTGGAGTTCTCCTCTCATTATTCTGTGGCGCAAGACGCGCCCCCAAAAGGTGACAGCTCATCACGTGACGTATTTTGCTAGTTATTTAAACGACGTACTTAGTTATCATAGCATTTCACTCACCCGGTAAAGGCGGTCCGGATAATCCTACTCTAGGCAATGGGCCCGTAGTCCACGGTTTTCAAGGCCTTCGCGAGTCGATTCGGGTCCTCCGATTCCAGCCAGCGTAGCCCTTTTTCCTTGCGAAGCCAGGTAAATTGCCGTTTCGCGAGCTGTCGGGTAGCGATAACTGCCCGCTCGACGGCGGTGTCGAAATCCCACTCACCCGCAAGATAGTTCCAAATCTGACGATAGCCTACGCAGCGAATGGAGGGATGCTCCGGCGTCAGGTCGCCCCGACGGTAGAGCCGCTCGACTTCCTCGACGAAGCCTTCTTCGATCATCTGTTGCAGCCGTAGCGCAATGCGTTCCTGCAACGCCACCCGGTCCGTCGGCGCAATCGCCAGTTTCACCGGGGCAAAAGGCAGTGCCGACGCCTCAGCCTCCCGCCACAGCTCACTCATCGGGCGATCGGTCAGGTAATAGACTTCCAGCGCCCGCTGCAATCGCTGCGGGTCGTTCGGATGAATCCTCCGGGCAGATTCCGGGTCGACCGTCGCCAAACGCCTGTGCATTTCATTCCAGCCAATCTCGGCCGCCTCGTCACTCAAGCGTCCTCGAAGTTCCGCATCGGCGACGGGCAGCGGCGCGATCCCCTGCTCCAGGCTTCGGAAGTAAAGCATGGAGCCCCCCACCAGAAGAGGAATGCGTCCAGCGGCACGAATTCCGTTCATTTCCCGCAGCGCATCTTCCCGGAAGCGCGCGGCCGAATAGCTTTCGGCCGGGTCGAGGAAATCGATTAAACGGTGCGGCACCCGTGCCAGGATTTCCGGATCGGGTTTGGCCGTACCGATATGCATCTCCTTGTAGACCAACGCTGAATCAACGCTGATGATTTCCACCGGCAGCCGTTCAGAGAGCTCAACCGCCAGATCGGTCTTGCCGGAGGCGGTTGGTCCCATGAGGAAAATAGCAGCGGGTCGGGTATTCATATCGGACATGATTGGAAGATTGAGCCCAAATATTTCAACAAAATCACGCAAAGGCGTAATCAGGATTGGTTAGACTGAATCCGTCTCGAACAGGCGAGCAAGGATTTCAGGGGTGAGACGGATCCAGCATCCGGACAGTTCCCCCGCCAGCGGCTCCAGTTCCGCCAACAGCTCCTCTGCCGCCGCGCGATCCAGTGTTCGGCAATGGGCGGTGCTGGCACATCGGGCCAGATTCCTGAGCAGCACAGGCTCATCAACTCCGGTTTCCATGGCCTCAAGCAGTGCCCGGGCCAGGGGAATCGGTTGCACACGGCGCAATGGCGCCGGTTGCTGTCGAATCATCAGTGTGGTCTCGCCGATCGGTGAGAGCTCGAATCCGAGACGGGAAAGACGTTCGGGTTCCTGCTCCAGCCGGACGACCGCCGCTCTCTCCACCTCCAGCGACTCGGGAACCAGCAGCGGCTGGGGACGGATCGTCTGGTCGTGCCAGGCTGCTTGCAGTCGATGACAGGCGATTGCCTCCCGCGCAGCGCCGCCGTCAATCAGACGCGCGCCATCGACGTGCTCGGTAAGCAGGTAGTTTTCAAAAAGAATGTCCACCAGCCGCCCCAGTGTCCGCTTCGGCTCCGCCGTACTGCGCGGCGTCGAGCGCGGAACAGCGGCCGTTCCGGCCAGGAGGCGGGCGTAACCGGTGATCGATTCACGAATGGCGGTTTCGGAGGCGGGGCGCAATTCGGTTTTCGGATAGGGCGTCACCTGAATGGCGGGCTGCTCGACCTGAGGTACCGCAGCCGACAGGCCCGGCTCGAGTGCATCGCGGACGGCCCGGTAAAGAAAATCATGGATCAGCCGCGCCTCCCGAAACCGGACCTCGTGCTTGGTGGGATGGACGTTGACGTCCACCTGGGTCGGGTCCAGCTCGAGAAAAAGGACATAGCCGGGATAGCGCCCCACCGGGAGGACATCCCGGTGGGCCTGTCGCAGGGCGTGACCGATCAGCCGGTCACGAACCAGCCGGTGGTTCACGTAAAAATACTGCAGATCGGCCTGACTGCGTGCCGCTTCGGGTCCCGCGACCCGCCCCCAAAGGTGCAGTCCCGCCGCGGAAAAGTCGACCGATACGGATGTTTTCAAAAAAGCCCGGCCCGTGACCTCGCCGATACGCCGTTCCAGGGCATCCGATTCCCTGCCACAGCGCACTTGCAGAATCCGCCGACGGTTATGCGTCAACGAAAACCCCACCTCGAATCGACTCAATGCCAGACGTCGGAACACCTGTTCCAGATGGCCCCATTCGGTCGACTCGGAACGGAGGAATTTCCGTCGGCCCGGTGTATTGAAAAACAGCTCGCGAACCTCGACCGTGGTGCCCGGAGGATGAGCAGCCGGCGTTATCTCAGCCGCAGGGCCCTCTGCCCGCCAGCCCTGCTCATCCGCCTTGCGCCGCGTGGTGATGGAGAGCCTCGACACGGAAGCAATACTGGCCAGCGCTTCACCACGAAACCCAAGGGACTTCAAATGGGCAAGGTCATTCTGATCGGCCACTTTACTGGTCGCGTGGGGACTGAGGGCCAGGGCCAGGTCCTCATGGTGGATACCGGCACCGTTGTCACGCACACGGATCAGACCCACACCCCCCTTCTCAACCTCGACCTCGATACGGTCGGCACCGGCATCGATGCTATTTTCCAGCAACTCCTTGAGGACGGACGCAGGGCGTTCCACCACCTCGCCGGCAGCGATCTGGTTGGCAAACTGGGAGGAGAGCAGTCGAATGCGTCGCGGCGCGGCGTCCATGTGCGTTAGGTTAACCGGACGTTTCGGCAATTGCTACAAGCCAATCGAGCAGTAGCGAGTAACGAGGCGGTGATCGCAACAGCCTAGCAGTCCATGCGGGAAGTAGTGTGGCAATCAGAGCCCCGCATGGACCACTAGCTACTCACCACTAGCTACTAGCCACTCGCCACTGAGCGTTATCCACCACCGGGAATTTGTAGCACCTGTCCGACACGTATGGTGTTGTCGCTGAGACCGTTAAAATGGCGGATGGCATCGGTACTGACGCGATACTGACGGGCGATCTCCGATAGCGTGTCGCCACGGGAGATCACATAAGTCTGGCGTTCGGCCAGCAGCGTGCCGGGCGGAGGATACTGCTGGAAGTAATTGCGGATACCGTTTTTAATCGCACGGGCCATTTTGTACTGATGATCCGACGAAACCAGCGCACGCTCATCGGAAGGGTTGGAAATGAAAGCGGTTTCTATCAGCAGAGAAGGAATGTCGGGCGCCTTCAGAACCCGGAACGCCGCACGCTCCACTTTGTATTTGTGGATTTTCCCGACTTTTTTGATGTCCTGAAGAACCTGTTCAGCGACGTTATAACTCGCCTCATTACTTGCCGTCTGCGACAGATCCAGCAGCACGGAGGCTAGCAGGCTGTCTTTACCGTCCAGACTGACACCACCAATAAGGTCCGAAGAGTTCTCCTTATGGGCAATCAGACGGGCGTGTTCACTCGAGGCCCCCCGGTTGGAGAGTATGAAAACCGAAGCACCCTTCACGCGGGAGTCCCGGAATGCGTCAGCGTGGAGGGAAACAAACAGATCGGCGTTGGCCTGCCGCGCCTTTTCGACCCGTTTCAACAGACTAAGGTAGTAATCGCCATCCCGGGTCAAAATCGCCCGCATTCCGGGCTCTTTGTTGATCAGGCCGGCCAACTTGCGGGCTATCGCCAGAACTACCGTCTTTTCCCGAACACCGCTGGGCCCCGAGGCCCCCGGATCCTCACCGCCGTGACCGGCATCGATGGCCACCAGGACTTCCCGGGCACGCTCCACCTGATTTAATCGGCGCACGGGGTGCGATGATCCCCCGGATTTCTCCAGATCGATTACCAGCCTATGCCCATATTTGTCATTCGGACTCAGGGCGAAACTCTTTGGCCGGATTTTCTCATCCAAATCCAGGACGATACGCAGATCGGTTTGATTATGGACACCGGAGCGAATGCCTTTCAGCAGCTTTCCGAAATTTTTGTGTTTCAGAGAAGTAGTCAGACTCGCATCTTCGATATCGATGACGACCCGCTCGGGGTTGGAGAGGGTGAAAAGCTTATGTTTGACCGGACCGCTCAAGTCGAAAACGAGGCGGGTGTGATCCGGTGCCGGCCACGCTCGCAATCCATCGACCCCTTCTTGGGCAAAGCCAGAGCCACCGAACAGCAGCAGAACAAACGTGCATAGCACCTTGGACCAGCGCATCTCCCGTCTCCCGGTGTCGGGACCGTTTCCATCGATTCGAAAGCGCCCGGCACCCTAACATGATTTTTCTTGTGAACTAATGACTTAGAACGTCTTCTTCGATTTCTTCGTGAGCTTATGATGCTAACTTAGAATGAAAGGTGCAAAAAATCAATCTCACTGACCCAAACAACTGTGATGGGAACCTCACCCTCTGCTTAAGAGCGGACCAAACAGCTGACTAACCTCCGTGCGGGCTCTGTGTAGGCCCGCAACCGCACATGTCGGCCGAGCCCGGTGTAATCAATGAACACTTCCAGGTCGGGCGCCGGCAGGACACCCGCACCCCGCTCAGGCCATTCGATCAGACGGACCGAGTCTTCCTCGAAATAGTCGCGGATACCCAGGAATTCCAGCTCTTCGGGATCACCAAGGCGATAGAGGTCGAAATGAAAGACCGACGGTTCCGTCTCATAGGGCTCGACCAGTGTGTAGGTTGGGCTCCTGACCGGCCCGGTGAAGTGAAGCCCCCGCAGGAAACCCCGCACCAGCGTGGTCTTCCCCGCCCCCAAATCGCCGCACAAGTAGATGGTCAGTGGCGCGGACGTACACCTGGCCAGACGTTCGCCGAGCATCATCATCGCATCCCCTGACACGACGGTGTGTTCACTCACGCTTTGCTCCCTCATGGGTTTACCAACCGTCGCATTTGCGGGATCAGGTCCGAGGCAATCAGACCGCGTTCGCCAGCTTCGGCTGCAGCCCGATCGCCCGCCGTCGAATGCAGGCACACGCCCACCCGGGCCGCTTCCGCCAGTGACAGCCCCTGTGCCAGAAGGCCGGCAATCACACCGGTCAACAGGTCCCCCATCCCCCCCGATGCCATGCCGGGATTGCCGGCGCTGCAGACCGCAATATGGTTATTTTCGTCCGCCACGAGGGTCCCGCTACCCTTGAGCACCACCACGCCGCCATAACGTTGCTGGATTTTTCGAGTCGCCTCGAAGCGATCCGTCTGCACCTCGCCCGCTCCACTGTTCAACAACCGGCCGGCCTCTCCGGGATGAGGTGTAAGCACCCACTGACCCCTGCAGACCGGCTCGGCAGACAGTGCATTAAGGGCATCGGCATCCATCACCAGGGGCTTTCCGGTTTCCAGCACCCGGGCAAGCATCTGCCGCCCCCAGGCGTCCCGGCCGAGCCCCGGACCGATGGCGATCACCGTGGCCCGCTCCAGCAGAGGCGATAAATCGGATCCCGCTTCGACACCGTGGGCCATGGCCTCGGGGTGCACTGCACTGATCCAGGCGGCATGCTGCCGCCGGGTAGCGATGCTGACCAGACCGGCGCCGACCCGCCCTGCCGCCTCCGCCGCCATCCGGGCAGCTCCCGCCATTCCCCGGTCGCCCCCAACCACCAGTACATGGCCGTAGCATCCCTTGTGGGCGTTGCGGGGGCGTGGCTTGAGAGAAGCGGTCAATGCCCCGGCGCCGATACGCCGGGCGGAAGGTTCGATAGTGGCGTAAACCGAAGATGGGACATCGAGGGTATCGAACCGCAACTTGCCACACTGCTCCGGGCCATCACCGGTCAGGAGACCCTGTTTGAGGCCGATAAAGGTAATGGTCGCCTCGGCCTTCACGGCGGCACCGAGTACCGTCCCGGTATCGGCCCCCAGCCCGGAAGGGATATCCAGGGCAAACACCGGTGCCGGTGCAGCATTCAATGCCTCGATGGCCCGGCGAAAATCCCCCGTCACCTCTCCGCTCAACCCGGTGCCCAGCAACCCATCGACCAGCAAATCTTGACCCGCCAGCATCGTTGGCGAAAAGATCGCTTCAGGAATGCCGGCGGTCAGGGCGGCTTCCCGGGCCTGTCCGGCACTGCCGCCCGGCTCGCGAACGCCGGCTATCCTCAGGACCATTGCCTGCAGACCGGCCTCATGGGCAAGCCGCGCCACCACATAGCCGTCGCCGCCGTTATTGCCGGGGCCACAGAGCACAACCAGCCGGTTGGCGGCGGGCCAGAGCAGGCGCAACCCGTCGAATGCCGCCCTGCCGGCACGGTTCATCAAGGTGAGGGCATCGATTCCGCACTCCTCGATGGCAATGCGGTCCAACTCGCGAACCTGTTCGGCACGATAAAGTTCCAGCGGTAATTCAGTCATAACCGTTATCATAGCGACTATGGCAATTTCATATAACATGGACCGGCAGAACCTGGAGCCGAACGACCTCGCCCGGCACATTCGCGATTGGGGGCGGGAACTGGGGTTTCAGGCGGTCGGCATTACGGACATCGATCTCTCCGCCGCGGAGCGGCGCTTCCTCGATTGGCTCAAGGCGGGTTTTCACGGGGACATGGAGTACATGGCCCGCCACGGCACCCGGCGTTCACGTCCCGCGGAGCTGGTGGAGGGCACCTGCCGGGTCATCAGCGTGCGAATGGACTATCGACCCGCAGGGGCGGCCGATGCCGATGCCGTGCTGGCGGATTCACGCCAGGGCTATATCTCCCGTTATGCACTGGGCCGCGACTACCACAAACTGATGCGCAAACGGCTGGCCAACCTGGCCAGGCGTATCGAGGCGGCAGTGGGTCCATTCGACCATCGCGTGTTCGTCGACAGCGCGCCGGTACTCGAGAAGCCGTTGGCCGAGAAGGCCGGGCTCGGCTGGGTGGGCAAGCACTCCAATCTGCTGCACCGGGAGGGTTCGTGGTTCTTTCTCGGCGAGATCTATGTGGATCTGCCACTGCCGGTCGACACCGCGACCGAACCGCACTGCGGCTCCTGCCGGGCGTGCATGGACGCCTGCCCCACCCGGGCCATTGTCGCCCCCTATGCGGTCGATGCCCGGCTCTGCATCTCCTATCTCACGATCGAACTGCGCGGCTCGATCCCCGAAGAGCTGCGCCCGCTCATCGGCAACCGCATCTACGGCTGCGACGACTGCCAGCTGTGCTGCCCCTGGAACCGCTTCACCGCCAATACGGCCGAGGGTGATTTCGAGCCACGTCACGAACTCGACAGCACTTCGCTGGTGGAGCTGTTTACCTGGGATAAAGCCCGCTTTCTGCAGCGCACCGAAGGTTCGGCGATTCGCCGGCTCGGCCACGAACGCTGGCTGCGCAACATCGCCGTAGCGCTCGGCAACGCCCCTTCGGAACCGGCCATCATCGAGGCCTTGCAGGCCCGGCGCGAGGCTTGCTCCCCCCTGGTACGGGAGCATGTGGAATGGGCCTTGAACCAGCACGGTATCGCAACTTCGGAATCAGCAGGGTAAGGCAATGGCGAACATCCTGGGAGTGGGAAACGCCACCCTGGACATCATCAATGTCGTGGATGGCTACCCGGCCGAGGACGACGAGGTCCGCGCCGAGGCGCAGCGCATCTACCGCGGGGGCAATACGGCCAATAGCCTGGTGGTGCTCAGCCAGCTCGGACACCGCTGCCGGTGGGCAGGCACCCTCGCCGAGGAACGGGACGCCCGGCCCATTCTGGATGATTTCGAACGCCACCACATCGATACCGCTGCCGCCGCCACTATCTCTCACGGCAAGGTGCCGACCTCCTATGTAACCCTGAACAAGAGAACCGGCTCGCGCACCATCGTCCACTACCGCGACCTGCCGGAGTATGCTTTCGAGCACTTTGCGCGCATCGGCCTGCAGGAACTGGAGTGGGTGCATTTTGAAGGCCGCAATCCGGAGGCGGTAAAACGAATGCTGCAACGGGTAAAGACCGAACGCCCGAAACTGCCCTGTTCGCTGGAGGTGGAAAAGCACCGGCCGGGAATCGACGCGCTCTTCCACTACGTGGATCTACTGCTGTTCTCGCGCACCTTTGCGGAGAGCCGAGCGGCGGACTCCGCGGAGTCTTTCCTCGAAAGCATCCACAATGAGGCACCGGAATCCGATCTCGTCTGCGCCTGGGGCGAACAGGGCGCCTGCGGATTGACCCGGCGGGGTCAGCCGGTGGCCACGCCCGCCTTCGTACCTCCCCGGGTGGTGGATACCCTCGGCGCCGGCGACGTCTTCAATGCCGGAGTGATCGATGCCCGGCTTCGGGGGGAATCGCTGCAGTCATCGCTGGTTGCAGCGGCAAGGCTGGCGGGCCACAAGTGCGGGCAGGAGGGAATTGAAGGGATTGTGGGTAGTGGGTAGTGGGTAGTGGGTAGTGGGTAGTGGGTAGTGGGTAGTGGGGAGTGGGTAGTGGGTAGTGGGGAATGGGGAGTGGGGAATGGGGAATGGGGAATGGGGAATGGGG
>NZ_JAENYR010000105.1 GCF_016841685.1 Thiohalomonas denitrificans | reverse complement strand
GCCTCCCGCGGCATTAGCACTTCCCTGTGCGTCATAGGCGTAGCTCCAGTCGTAGGTGGTCGCCTGTTTGGTCGAGTCGCCCTCCAGGGTGCTCACCGTGTGGTGCTGGTTCTTGCGGGTGATGTGACGTTCAGGGATGCACCAATGAAGCGGGCGCAGATGCGCAGGAGCGGCGCTGTGGATGGGGTCGTGGTCGTAGTCCATGTCGAGGGTGTGGCCCTCGACACTGCCCAACCTGGGGGTATCGATGGCCGACCCGCCGATTTCCGCATACTCGCGCCCGGCTGTGATGGGCTGCGATCCGGTCTTGCAGAAATCCCGAATTGTCAAAGAGCTTGGGAAGGCCCCGACTTCATGGCGTTCGCGGTACCATGGAAGGTGTTAGGCACTAGCACAGAAAAACAACAGGATACACGAGGGATGCGGCTGTTTTTGGGGCTTTTTCTTGTTCTGGGTTTCGCCGCTATTCTCGTGCTTTGGTCTCTCAACCACCGGCGGCGTTGTCAGTCATTCGGTCGAAGAAAGAGGAGTGGCTCTTCGGTAGTCAACTACCGATTCACGAAAAAACCCGACTGGGTGCCGAAGGAGATCATCCGCATGAAGGCGCTGATGCCCTACTCGGGTTGTCGCACCCTGGCGGACAGTTTCAACCGGCGCTTTGTTTACAAGGGTATAAGTGTCGGCAAGACCTATGTCAGCGAGACCATCCGCAAGCATGAATACGAAGTCCGGGTGTTGAGAAAGAAGCTCAAACACCGAAAACCGAACCCCGTGCCTCTCAACCGTGTCTGGGCGATGGACCTCACCGGCAAGTCCGACACAGGCGGCAAGGTTCACCACATCCTCGGCCTGGTGGAGCATGGCTCTCGGGCTAATCTCTGTTTGCATGGCTTATGCGACAAGGCGAGCATCACCCTCCTCCGCCATCTGCTCGATGCCATCGAGAAGTACGGAAAACCGACATTTCTGCGTACGGACAATGAAGCGATATTTACCTCACGGCTGTTTCGCTTCGGGCTTGGGCTGCTGGGGATCAGGCACCAACGCACCGACAAGGGGTGTCTGTCTGACGTCAATTATTCTGTCCGGTCGGCGACAATTAGAATGGCCGGTCCCGTCGGTGGGTGAATTTAGATGTTTACGTCATAGCCGCCCTCCTTTGCATGGATGTTCTCTTGCGGTAACTCTCGGCCTGGATCTCGATGATCGTGGCATGGTGGACCACCCGGTCGATGGCGGCGACGGTCATCATCTCGTCGGCAAAGATGGCGTCCCACTGACTGAAGGGGTGATTGGAGGTTATCAGTAGGCTGCCGGTCTCGTAGCGATGAGCGATGAGTTCAAACAGGACACTGGTCTCGCCCTCGCTCTTTTTGACGTAGCCGATGTCATCGAGGATGAGCAGGTGGTATTTGTCGAGCTTGGCCAGCGCCTCGGGCAGGCGCAGCTCCCGTTTGGCAGTCTGCAGTTGCTGGACCAGAGCGGTGGTGGGGGTGAAGTAGACCCGCTTGCCTTTGTCGATGAGGCCGTGACCGATGGCGGCGGCCAGGTGGGTCTTACCCACGCCCGAGGGGCCGAAGATGAGCAGGTTCTCCGCCCGCTCGACCCAGCCGACATCCCCGGCGAGTTGCCCGAGGGTGGCCGGGTTGAGGTTGGGGCAGGCCTCGAAGTCGAAGGCGCGCAGGGTCTTGCCCAATGGCAGCTGTGACTGCTTGAGATGGCGGTCCAGGCGCCGGCTCTCGCGCTCGGCCAGCTCCTGCTCGCACAGGGCGGCCAGATAGTCGGAGAAGCCCCAATTGGCCTGCAGGGCCTCGCCCTGGAGTGTCTCCCACTGCTCAGCCATGGTCGGCAGGCGCAGGGCCTTGAGCAGGGTCGGCAGTGCGGTCGAATCAGCCATGGGTCACCTCCTGCACCACGGTGGCGCCTTTAGTGGGCTTGCAGCCGATCAGCGCATCATAATCGGCCGCTGTATGTTGCACCACGGCCACTTCAGGCGGTTTTGTCCGGGGCGGCCCGAAACGCTCCTGTAGCGCCACCGGCGTCGGCAGTTCACCACAGTGCGCTGTCTTCAGCAGATAGTCCCCCAAGGCCTGTTGGCAGTTGTGGTCAGCGGCCAGTTTCAGGGCCCCGACCATCAGCCGGCTCGCCTCCCGGGGCTCAAGCCGGGTGTCCAGCTGCCGCCAGGCCGCCCGCTAGGTGGCGTCCGGGAGGATATCCTGACGCAGAGCCGAGCGGTAGAAGGCCATGGGCTTGGTGGCCAATGAGCCGATGAGGTGGCGGTAGTCGATGCGCCGGGCGCGGCGCTTTCCCTTGACGGGGTAGGTGCGCGGCAGGATTAAGACCAAGGCGCTGCCGGCGTAGCACTCCAGGCGGTCGTCATACAGATGCACCCGCAGCCGCTCCCCAATAAGCCGGGAGGGCACCGAATAGACCACCAGCCGGACACTCAGGGTGGCGGCGGAAGTGACCCGGGCGAAAAGCTCCGTGTAGTCGGCGGCCTTGGCCTTAGGCAGGGGCTGTAAGGCCGCTCGCTCTTCACCGATGGAAGAGGCATTGCGCCGGTTGTGTTTGGCCACGACCTCGTCGATGAATTGCCGGTACGCCTGAAGCGAAGGGAAGTCGTTAGAGCCCCGTAGGGCCAGCGCATCACGCAGGCGCCGCTTGAGGTGGCCGTGGGGCGACTCAATGGCGCCGTTCTCGTGGCTGCGGCCCCGATTGTTGCGCGAGGGGGCCATATCATAGTGCCGGCACAGGGCCGCGTAACGGGCGGTCACGTCCGCCTGCTCGTCCTTGGAGAGGTTGCGGTAGGCGGCCGAGAGCGAGTCGGTGCGGTGCTCGCGGGGCGCGCCACCCAGCCGGGCAAGGGCCTCACACAGCCCCTCGGCCAAGGCGGTGTAGCTCTCGCCACCCAAAGTGACCCGGGCATAACTCCAGCCGCTAGAGGCGAGGCGGAAGTGATACAGCCGGTGCGCCAGCATCTCCCCGACGATGGTGATCTCAATCCCGTTCAATTCGGTGAAGTCCGACAGTCCCAACTGCCCCGGCTCATAGCGCTGGCGGAACATTACCTCCTGCTCCGGCCCGCACTGGGCTCGCCACTGCTTAACCCGGCGCTGAAGGGTACGCAGCAGTTTATCCGGGTACTGCTCCAGCTCCCGCTCCTGGAGGAATTCCAGCAAAGAGATAGCCGAAAGCTTGGCGTCCATCTTAAGCTTGGGAACGAGTTGCGTCTCCCAAACCTCGGCCAATGGATCTTGTCGCGTCCGCCAGTGGCGCGGTCCTTGGCGCTTATCGCCCGATTCTCCCCGTTCAATACGCCTAGCCGTGCGCTCGGAGACCCCGGCTTTGGCCGCACCGGCAACCTGTGTCGAACCGTTTTTTCTTGCAGACATATACACTTTGACCTGTTGTTCTTTGACAGCCATCCTCCTGCCTCGCATTTCCGAGGAAAGCCGTCATGTTAGGCGATCAACCGGCCAAAATAGTTGTCGCCTACCGGTCAAAGTAATTGTCGTTCAACAGGTGTCCGTGCGACCGCCATGGATGGCGGGAGGTAGAGCAATGCAGGAGCAATTGCCGAGATGAATGGGAGGATTGAACGGCTCTTCGGCACGCTCAAGGGAAAACTCAGGCTGTGGGAGATCGACTCTCTCACGCAACTGAATGGAGCGCTGGGTCAGTTTCGATTTTGGTATAACCATGTACGACCACATCAGAATCTGGATGGGCGGACTCCGGCGGAGATTTGGTCAGGTGAGGATGTCTATACCAAACAGCCAAAGAACGAGGCATGGTTTGAGGCATGGGATGGCTTGCTGACGGGGTATCACCTTCGGCTTTAGCCAGCCGAAGCGGAGCGGCATTGAGTGTAAAAAAAGACTGTCCGGGGAGCCGAGTGCCTGATACCGGGATTTTGTGGCAGTAAAGCCTCGAATGCCGGTATAGCTAGACGGATCTCTCGGTGGTTTTGCTGGGTTTGGGTGTGCCGTCACATGGGTCAGGGGGAAAATCGGCGAAAAAATCGCCGATTTCAAATGCAGGGGGTGTAGCGAACAGGCGGACGGGACATCGTGCGTGTTGGGCAGACCAGTCGGGGCTTTCAGAACCAGGATCATTCCGGGCGGACAGGACACCCCACTTTTCACGTCATGCTCTGATCCTAAACCCCTGCCCCTCGTGAAAACCGATATATCCGTGCGGCCCTTTGGACTCATGGACTATGAAATCCCACGAATCTTCCTTTTCCGGCAGGATCAATATATTTACCCCTTCCACCAAAATATCCAATGAGCCGTTAGGAAAAACTGAAACACTGTCAACGTCATACCCTGTAAGCTTGTAAATTCCAACTATTGCTTCACATCTTTGAGCAAAAAAGTCTTCGTCCTGCAACTTTTCACTCTCAGGATAACTTCCTTTTCCGACGAAAATTCGAGCATCGGTATCCACCGAGAATAATTCCGCCACACCTGAATTCCCGCCAGTGAAGAATATCTCCAGCTCTGGTCCAGCCACCTTCATAGAAAGAATGGTAGCACCAACCAACAGGTCCGAAAGCATTTTCTGAATCTGGTCTTGCTGCACTAGCTACTCCGACGAAGATGGCCGCAAGGGGATGTGGCTTTGCTCCCTTTGTTTCTGTTTAGGCAGATTTCCTTTGAATGGCTTACCCGTTGTCGGATTAACCGGTTGCTTGGGATTGTTTGCGCTATTAACTGATATCCTCGGACCATTATTCCCCTTCCCATCCATCACCCTAACCCTAGTCTTATTCCCCTTAACATCGACCTCATGAAAAGTCCCACTCTCATCTGTACCGGTACTCTCATCTTGTGTGTTTCCAACGGGCGGATATCCTGCATCTGTTAAGATATCGCGAGCATCATCAGGTGTGGCATCGGCCGGAATATCAATGTCACCAATTTTTCTTCCACTTTCGTTCCCAGCGTTATCGCTTTGTCCCTCGTTCAGTGCAATCGTGCCAGCAGTAGCTGCGCCCGCGACCATTCCAGGCCCGTGTTTCTTCGCAAAATGCTGCAGTAACTTCGGAACGACAATCCTACCAAGCGTAATAATTCCACCGATGACACAAGCACCGCCACATATAGCATTGCCATCAGGGTCCGTGTAGCGAACCGGGTTGTTATGCGTATAGGTGTACAGCCCTAAATTGATGGGATTGAATACCCCTCCCATCCCCGGCAACTGAGCATCCCGCTCATTATTTCCACTCGGCAGGTACTTCTCAAGAATCGGATCCGCACTCTGCCAAACACTCGTCCTCGGGTCATAGTACCGTGCCCCGAAGTAGTACAGCCCCGTCTCCTCATCCAGCTCCTTCCCGGTGAACAGGTACGGACTTTTCTCTGTATTCCCCCCCTGCTGCACCCAGGTCTCCCCGAACGGGAAGTACTGGATGTGCTCGTGCACCTCGCCGTTCTCCCGGGTGACGTAGCCGGTGGAGCCGAGGTGGTCCGGGTGGTAGTAGAAGAGCTGCTCTCCGTTGGAGCCGAGGGTGACGATTTCCTCCTCGGTGCCGTCGGTATTGTCACCGATGGTACCGTCTTCGATGCCTCCGTCGCTACCGTCCTCCTGGCTGTCGGGGATGCCGTTGCCATCCTCGTCGCAGTGCTCTTCGATGAGGTGCTTGTTCTTGCAGGTGTTCATCGCCACTTCATTGGCTCGGTCGGAGCGGTTGTCGACGCCCTGGCCGGGGTGGGAGCCCTGCTTGAAGTTGCCCTTGGTCTTGGCTTTGGTGTTTTTGTCCTTGCCAGGTGATTTGCCGTTGTTGTTTTTCTCCTTGTCCTTGCCCAGGGCTTTACCGTTGTTGGTCTTCTCGGTGTTTTTGTCCTTGCCCAGGGCCTTGCCGTTGTTGCTCTTCTCCTGCGGGTTGTCGCTCTTCTTCTCCTGTCCCGGCGGGGTCTTGGCGTCGGTGACGCCATCATAGCTGCGGATGAAGCTGGTGCCGCCGGTGACCTTGGTCACTATCCGTGAGTTGCCCACGAAGATGTGCTTGGAGCCGATGGAGCCGTTTCTTTCGGTGAAGTACTGGTTGACGTAGACGGTCAGGTTCTGACGGGACTGTTTGATGACCCGCTGACCGGCATCGTCGTAGCCGTAATGGCTCACCTTGCCGTGGTCGTCGATGGACTGAATGCGGTTTTCATCAGTCGCTCCCGGCATCCTGCCTCCCGCGACACTTGTCCATCCCTGGACATCGTCCGCTGATGGCCCGGTAGGTGGCGTTCTTGTCGTCGCTCCAGCCCAGCTGGTTGCCGTTGGCGTCATAACTGAAGGTGCGGCCGACGATGCTGCCGCTTTCGTCCAGCTCGCCGATGCGGGTGGGGGCGTGGGGCTGTGACCCTCGGCCGCTCCCGGCATCCATGCCTCCCGCGGCATTAGCACTTCCCTGTGCGTCATAGGCGTAGCTCCAATCGTAGCTGGTCGCCTGTTTGGTCGATTCACCGTCCAGGGTCCCCACTGTGTGCCTCTGGTTCTTGCGGGTGATGTGACGTGCAGGGATACACTAATGCCGCGAGCGCAGGATGCGCAGGAGCGGCGAGTGGATGGGGTCGTAGTCCATATCGAGGGTGTAGCCCTCGACACTGCCCTCGGCGCCCTGGTAGGTGCCGGTGGCGTAGGTCAGCCGGTGGAGGCTGTTGCCGTTGGCGAGCTGAAGGTGCGGCCTACGATGCCGTCGCGAGATGCGCAGGTCAGACGCTCCCTAAATCGGAGAGAGAGAACAATCATTCTGGGGTTGGATTAAATTGCGGTACGTCGGATCATTCTTGGGAGTACCGGAAGGAGGCTATGCACAATGAAAGACTTGACCCCTTTTGGTTATCGAAAAATACGGAAAACCGACATTTCTGCGTACGGACAATGAAGCGATATTTACCTCACGGCTGTTTCGCTTCGGGCTTGGGCTGCTGGGGATCAGGCACCAACGCACCGACAAGGGGTGTCCGTGGATGAATGGGAGGATTGAACGGCTCTTTGGCACGCTCAAGGGAAAACTCAGGCTGTGGGAGATCGACTCTCTCACGCAACTGAATGGTGCGCTGGTCCAGTTTCGCTTTTGGTACAACCATGTACGACCACATCAGAACTTGGATGGGCAGACTCCGGCGGAGACTTGGTCAGGCGAGGATATCTATACCAAACAGTCAAACAACGAGGCATGGTTTGAGGCATGGGATGGCTTGCTGACGGGGTATTACCTTCGGCTTTAGCCAGCCGGGGAACAGGGCAGCAAGGCGGAAAAATGGTGACGGGAAGCCCTGTCCGGGGAAACCTATGTCCTGCTGCAGGTATTTTCCGGAAATGGACGGTGTGAAGTGAGGGATCTTGCAGTGCTATTGACAAGATTGTGACCGGTGTCACTGGGGAATGGGGAGAAATCGGCGAAAAATCGCGGAATTTCACATGCCGGAGGTGTGGCGGACAGGCGGACGGGACACCGTAAAGCCTCGAATGCCGGTATAGCTAGACGGATCTCTCGGTGATTTTGCTGGGTTTGCGTGTGCCGTCACATGGGTCAGGGGGAAAATCGGCGAAAAAATCGCCGATTTCAAATGCAGGGGGTGTAGCGGACAGGCGGACGGGACACCCCATTGATTCTGCGATTGGTACGTCGGTCAGGGTACGCGTCAGTCCCGGGCGGCTGGTGCTGACTATCGAGGGGTGAGAAAAAGACAAAACCCCGCTCGGCGATGGCCGGGCGGGGCTTTCGATTTAATAGGTATACTGTCCCCGGAATTCACGGGCTTACTCCTTGAACTCTTCCCCGTGTTTCTTCATGAACTCCTTTTCTTCTTTGCAAATCACCGCCAACACATCTCCAAAACGCTTATAATTACGTTCTCTAACACTCTCAATTAACCTATTTGCGTTTTGAAAATTCTGCTGACCGGCTGACCAGTGACAAATCTGTTTTGCTAATTCTTCATACCCGTCTTTCCGAACCAATTCCTCTAACTTTGTATACTGATGAAGCAAAGGAATGACATGAGTACCAATCATATTTTCTGAAGTCTCTAGGCCCAGCAACATCCCATATTTATCCGGCATTAAGATAATGTCGCCTGCCGGCGCATAATCGTAGTCCACTGCCAGGTGAAAAAGATGATCTAACACGTCTTTGTCGGCAAATAATGGTCCATCAAGATCGTAAATCAAACTGTTATCGACTTTTTTTCTTGGAAGGTCGATTAGTATCTGCATCTCCTCATCATCATTCATTCCAAATTTATCCGGAAAAACTAGAGAGTAACAGACAGGGCACCTAACGCCTTTCTCAAGCTCAAGCCCATGCCAACCGTCCAGAGATAAAACAGTGGTCGGCCAGCTTATTAGCGATACACCTGACGAACTAAATGTTGCGGCGGCCATCACCACAAGCAATACCGCCCCAAAAAAACCAAACACAGACTTCAGTATGTTCTCCCTAGTCATTGGCTTTATTCACCATCATTGTAATACGGCCACCAATCTCTAGATGGTAACTGCATGTATGTCCCTTCCTTACCACCTGTGTTTAAACTAGGTAATACCTCTCTGAGGAGATTTTCGAAACCTTTCTTTCCGTCTTTCCCTGTGTACTGTGAACTAACACAAGTTGCACAGCCTTCGGAGAAGAATGGCCCTCCATAATGAATTCGGCCCGCCGATATTGTTGTTTCCTTACCACCTTTAGTGACAGTAAGTTTATCCTGATTCTTTTTACCAATATCCGTAACAGAGATTGCATGAATATCGGGGCTCCAATCGCTTATATCGTTAAGCTGCGCCCATTGTTCATTATCACCAAGCATTTTGCCCCGCTCATGCGATTTCATTTTGCTGCTAAAGGCATCAAAAGAAACCTCAAACGAACCTACCGTCCCTGATAAGTTACCAGAAGACTTAGCCGTCTCATATTCCTGTGGGGTGCTGTAGTCGTACGTCTTGAATCCGACCACACCATAATCACCGCGATGAGAACTGATATCAGTTTTACTATTCATACGGAAATACACAGGCACCGCCACGTCCTTGCCATCTGGATCCACTAGCATTAATGGATTGAGATGCGCATAACCGTAAAGGCTTAAAGCTAATGAGTTGTAAACACCGCCATGACCGCCTAGTTGATCTGAATCTTGACCTACCTTTGGCAAGTATTTACCGAGGATCGGATCCACCGACTGCCAAACACTCGTCCTCGGGTCATAATACCTAGCCCCGAAGTAGTACAGCCCCGTCTCCTCATCCAGCTCCTTCCCGGTGAACAGAT
>NZ_JAENYR010000104.1 GCF_016841685.1 Thiohalomonas denitrificans | reverse complement strand
GCATCATCGGGCGCACCTTCAGCTTTGATGCCAACGGCAACCAGCTCGGCTGGAGCGACGATAAGAACGCCACCTACGGGGCCATCAGCGGACGATGTCCAGGGATGGACAAGTATCGCGGGAGGCAGGATGCTGTGAGCGACCGATGAAAACCGCATTCAGTCCATCGACGACCACGGCAAGGTGAGCCATTACGGCTACGACGATGCCGGCCAGCGGGTCATCAAACAGTCCCGCCAGAACCTGACTGTCTACGTCAATCAGTACTTCTCGGAGCGAAACGGCTCCATCGGCTCCAAACAGCGCCGCTCTTGCACATCCCTGTGCTCCGCGGCATTAGTCCTTCCCTGGACGTCATCTTCGTGGGCAACTCACGAATCGTGACCAAGGTCACCGGCGGCACCAGCTTCATCCGTAGCTATGACGGCGTCACCGACGCCAAGACCCTGCCCGGGCAGACGAAGACGAGCGACAGCCCGGAGAAGAGCAATGACGCACAGGGAAGTGCTAATGCCGCGGGAGGCAGGACGCCGGGAGCGGCCAACGGCAAGGACAAAAACACCGAGAAGACCAACAACGGTAAAGCCCTGGGCAAGGACAAGGAGAAAAACAACAACGGCAAATCACCTGGCAAGGACAAAAACACCAAAGCCAAGACCAAGGGCAACTTCAAGCAGGGCTCCCACCCCGGCCAGGGCGTCGACAACCGCTCCGACCGAGCCAATGAAGTGGCGATGAACACCTGCAAGAACAAGCACCTCATCGAAGAGCACTGCGACGAGGATGGCAACGGCATCCCCGACAGCCAGGAGGACGGTAGCGACGGAGGCATCGAAGACGGTACCATCGGTGACAATACCGACGGCACCGAGGAGGAAATCGTCACCCTCGGCTCCAACGGAGAGCAGCTCTTCTACTACCACCCGGACCACCTCGGCTCCACCGGCTACGTCACCCGGGAGAACGGCGAGGTGCACGAGCACATCCAGTACTTCCCGTTCGGCGAGACCTGGGTGCAGCAGGGGGGTAATACGGAGAAAAGTCCGTATCTGTTCACCGGGAAGGAGCTGGATGAGGAGACGGGGCTGTATTACTTCGGGGCAAGGTATTATGACCCGAGGACGAGTGTGTGGCAGTCGGCGGATCCGATCCTCGCTTCGTATCTAAACGGTAAACCGAGTGGTGGTGTCTATTCGCCGAGCAATCTTGCACTTTTCTCGTATGTTGGGAATAACCCACTTGTTTTCGTGGATCCGGATGGAATGGCGAAAATCATGATTGATCCGGGGCATGGAGATCATCACAGCACGAATCCTATGGTTGATCCGGGGGCAGTTGCGAAGCATGGCGACACAACATACAAAGAAAAAGATTTGGCTTTATCGTTCTCCCAGGCGGTTGGTGCTGAGCTAACACAGTTAGGTCATGAGGTGTCCTACACAAGGACAGGTGATGTAGATGATACTAGCCTGAAAAAACTCAGCTGGCGGACGGATATGGCAGATAAGGACAATCCTGATTTGTTCCTTAGCGTTCACTTAGATGCCGCAGGTTCTGAAAAAGCGAGTGGCCTTTCAGTATTTGCAAATAAACAAGGTGCAAAAGCTAAACAGGAAATAGAGGGTGCCGTTACTTCAACGGGAGTAAGGAAACCCGGTGCTAGGAATTTGCATGTCTTGCGGCAAAATCGGCCCTCACTGCTGCTTGAGTCAGGATTCATCACAAACCCTGCGGACGTTCAGGCTGTACAAGGTGATGGTTCTGGAAACGTACCGTTAGCCAAGGAAGTCGCTAGTGGTATTGATAAAGCACTTCAGGAGTGATCTACCCTATGCGAGCGCTATTGTTAGTTTTGGTTTTTTTTTTCAAACAACGAATGCGTTGGCAACGGATGAGATTGTTTGTGGCTCGGAAAGCTTTATGGTTTCTCTTGCTGTGGGAACAGATGGATATGTCACGAGCATGATCCTGTCAGATCGTTCTGGTGATCATTTTTCTGACGTCTTGTCGATTACTAATTTTTCAGACGACAGCAGGCACGTAAATCTTGCTAAACAATCAGTCGATATTGAGGCTCTGGTTGATGGTAAAGAATTTCGAATCTGTTTGGATAACAATAACGGGTTTATTCAAATAGACTCTTACAAGGAAAAAATGAGTTGCGATTGGCTCATATAAGGTGAACCGGGATAGATTAATTTTCGTATGAACCCCAAAGCCTAATCGAATTCTGGTGACTGCTACTAAATCAAAAGCCCCGCCCGCCATCGCCGAGCGGGGCTTTGTCTTTTTCTCACCCCTCGATAGTCAGCACCAGCCGCCCGGGACTGACGCGTACCCTGACCGACGTACCAATCGCAAATCCGGCCTCGTGCAACCATCGGCCTTTGAGCTGAATCCGATCAATGGCGATCAATGGGGTCGGAGTCGTTGAAAACCAAAGAGGTGTCCCGTCCGCGTGTCCGGCGGGCTGGATGGTGGCCGGAACTGGCCGATTTTTCACTTTACCCCGGCGATTTACGAGAACCGCGGCACAGTCCCGAAAGAAAATAGCCCGTTTACAGCCAGGATGGCTAAGGCGAACCGATCGAATTCTTGCGCTATCGGCATTCAAGGCACAGGTTTCCCCGGACAGTCGGCCTGACCATGAATTGCGGCTTTTTCTCGCGGTAGCCGCGACTCATACTCGCAGGTAATATCCTGTAAGCAGCCCGTCCCAGGCAGCAAACCAGGATTCTGTCCGTGGCCGGAAATCGAGATCATCATCCTTCCAGACCTCAGCCGGTGTGCGGCCGTCCAGGTGTTGATGCGGCCTCACATGGTTGTACCAAAAGCGAAAAGGCACCAGGGCGCGGTTCAATTGGTCCGCTGAGTCGATTTCCCACCGATCCAGTTTGGACTTCAAGGTGCCGAAGAATCGCTCGACTCTGCCATTCATCCACGGACAGCCTTTTTCGATCGGCTGGTGCCTGATCCCAAGAAGCCAGAGCCCGAAGCGAAACTGCCGTGAGGTGAATATCGCCTCATTGTCCGTACGCAAGCACTCCGGTTTTCCGTATCGCTCAACAGCAGCGATCAGGCAGCGGAGGAGGGTGAGGCTGGATTTATCACGGAGAGCTTGAAGGCACAGGTTGACCCGTGAGCCGTGTTCGAGCAGCCCAAGGATGCTATGGATCTGTCCAGTCGCATCGGCTTTGCCCGTTAAATCCATAGCCCAAACTTTGTTGATCGGCATGGGTTTGGGCGGACGGTTCTTCAGGCGCTTTCGCAGCAACAGGATCTCGTACCGGTACTTGCGAATCGTATCACTTACATAGGTCTTTCCGACGGTCGTTCCTGCATGGGCGAAGCGCCGATTGAAGGTGTCCGCCAGTGAACGGCAGCCAGCGTCCCGCATCAGCGCCTTCATGCGGATGATCTCCTTCGGCACCCAGTCGGGTTTTTTCGTAGAACGGTGGCAGATCGATGGCTTACCGAGCAGAACTTTCCGCCGCCCAAACCGCGGCATTGACCTGTATGTCCGGCGCAGACGAATAACAGCAACCCAACCGAATATCCCGCAAACGAAAAAGACCCTGATGAAATAAACCATCCCTGCAGCCGCATATCCCGCTGTGAAAACGTGGTAGTTTCGGCCGTGCCAGGCAGTAAGACGGTGTTCGGGTTAACGGGATGAGAAACCTCCATCAGATTGTGCCGGGGTATCCGTCTGCGGATTTTCTGCTTTATTGATCTCGAGCCTTGCCGGTTTACCGCTCGAGCATTTCAGGCTGCAAATCCCGCCGCTTGTGGATCACAGCGAGCACAAAGACGCCGTGTTCCTTGATTTCGTAGAGGATGCGGTAGGAGTAGAGCGACAGCTCGCGGATGGCTTCGTTACTGAGTTCCGGCACCACCCGGCCCACACGGGGCAACTCGCCAAGAGTATTGGTCTTGGCGACGATATCCTGGGTAACCTTCTTTGCGTAGTGCTGGGAGTCGTGCGCGATAAAGTCATGAATGGATCGTAGATCGGCTTTGGCCGGATCCGACCAGATCACCATGAATCGATCTCATGCTTTAAGTTCTCGCTACTTGTGGTGCGACCCTGTTCCACCGCCTCCTGTCCTTTGCGGATTTTATCCAATACATAGAGGCGGTACATGATCTCGTCCATATCGGCGTCATCGGGCAGCTTACCGATGGTCTCCAGGGCGTCCTGTTTTGCATGTTGCATGGTATGGTCCTCGCGAGTCGGTTGAGCGTTGAAGCCTTGTCATCAACGAACGTAGCGCCGATTGGATCTCTGCTTCCTCACCTGCTGTTTTCAAGTATATAGGCGGTTTGGTCGATGCAAAAGCACGCATCACAGGACAATCTCCTGGTGCAGGCATGGGTGCTGACAAGCTTCGGTAAAATATAGGGTTTCTCCTCATCCTGCGAACTCCGTCACCGCTTGCAGGGCGGATTTTTCCCATGTTTGCAAGACTGTATCAGGGTACCGCAGGCAGAAGCCGCCGACCGGCCACCCTGGCCTTTAACATCGACTTCATGACGACTAGACCAAAAAAGGCAACCAGCTGCGACTGGAGCTACCGCTATCTGATGAGAACCGCATCCAGTCCATCGACGACAAGGGCAAGACCAGCACCTATGGCTATGACGACCAGGGCGAGCGGATCATCAAGCAGAGCCGTCAAAACCTCAGTCTACGTCAACCCCTACTTCTCGGAGCGAAACGGCTCCATCGGCTCCAAGCAGCGCCGCTCTTGCACATCCCTGTGCTCCGCGGCATTAGTCCTTCCCTGGACGTCATCTTCGTGGGCAACTCACGAATCGTGACCAAGGTCACCGGCGGCACCAGCTTCATCCGTAGCTATGACGGCGTCACCGACGCCAAGACCCTGCCCGGGCAGACGAAGACGAGCGACAGCCCGGAGAAGAGCAATGACGCACAGGGAAGTGCTAATGCCGCGGGAGGCAGGACGCCGGGAGCGGCCAACGGCAACGGCAAAAACATCGACAAGAGCAACAACGGCAAAGCGGTTGGCAAGGACAAGGAGATGACACCCCTTGTCGGTGCGTTGGTGCCTGATCCCCAGCAGCCCAAGCCCGAAGCGAAACAGCCGTGAGGTAAATATCGCTTCATTGTCCGTACGCAGAAATGTCGGTTTTCCGTACTTCTCGATGGCATCGAGCAGATGGCGGAGGAGGGTGATGCTCGCCTTGTCGCATAAGCCATGCAAACAGAGATTAGCCCGAGAGCCATGCTCCACCAGGCCGAGGATGTGGTGGACCTTGCCGCCCGTGTCCGACGTGCCGGTGAGGTCCATCGCCCAGATACGATTGAGAGGCACGGGGATCGAAACCTACTTCCGCGACACCAAGGATCAGCGGTTTGGCATGGGAATGGACGTTATCCATCTGAAGAGCCCGGCTCGGTGCGCTTGCTTGGTCCTGATCAGCGCCTGGGAGTTGAAACGGCCCTCCCGGAAACGGCCGGTACAGTTGTCTTTCTCATTCGCCTTGCGGGCGATCTCCTCGTTCAGGCAGCGCATGAACCAGCTTTGGTGCGACCCCGCTTCCGGTGTCGTGCTCAAAAGGTCACGGTCGTTGTGCTCGTCCGGTCAAGGGCCGAGGCCGAGGAGCAACCTGTGACCATACGAGAGCGTTTCACACAGAAGACGGGCGTCGAACCACACCTGCTGTATCAGAACAGTGCCGTTACGTTACTACAGGCATATACAGAGGATACAAAATAGATTCCTCGCGCTGCATGCGCTCGGCCAACACCTTTCCAAGCTCCTCGAAATCGCGGCCGAAGCTTTGTCTGAGCGCCACTTCTGTATCGATATTTCGATATTTGCGGAACAGCTGCATCACCGAATCGCCGATGCGGTCCATCTCCGTGCGGTAGTTCCGAAGCATTTCTCGGGTCTTCTGGTCGACAGAAAAATAGGCATCCATATAGGCATATAAGCGCACCCGTTCGATGAGCAGGTGGCCTGTAAGAGCAGCCTCGAATTCACTCATGAGCGAGGGGATTGGAAAGAAATCTTCCCGCTGGTGGGTGGCCACGATAGCGCGGTGTAATGCGAAGAAGCGCTCATGATCATTCTTGAACTCTTCGATGAGCTCAGGAGAATATCGGATCCCGGTACCCGGAGCGGGTGCGTACTCGGTCACCTCCTGTACGGCCTCTTCCGGTGTGCGCCAACGATTGATGAAACCAGAAATTATACTGTTCAATTACCTCTCCTTAATCTTATCAGGGCTAACCGAGTGTGATGTTGAGCGGTCACTGTGAAATTTGGTGCCATCCCTTCCGTCATGACGAGCAGCTTACCACCAGTCGCTGTTCCCCTTCGGGGGGCTCTTCCGCGTAGGCCTCCATACCGGAACGTTCGGTGAATGGGTCCTTCAGGAGCGTCTGCAGGATTTCGATCTCTGAGTAGTCGCGGTCTTGCTCTGCCTTTTCTATGGCGTTTTGTGCCAGATGGTTGCGAAGGATGTAGTGAGCGTTGATTCCGTTCATACGCGCTGCCCGTTCGCTGTCCTGGCTGTTTTCGGCCTGGATGCGGCGGCGGTAGCGTTGCCCCCAGTTGTCGAAGGCCTCGCGATCGACGAAGCGATCGCGGAGCCGGTCGTTACCGGCTTCCGGGTGGCTGTCGAAGTCCGCAAGTGCACGGAATGTGTTGGTGTAGTCAGCGCCTGCGTCGGACATCAGCTTGAGCAGATCGGTAGCGAGCGCACCATCCTCGGGCCGCGTATCACGCAGCCCGAGTTTCTGTCGCATGCCGGTTGCATAATGTGAGGCGAAGTGGTCGTCGTACTCTTCCAGTACAGCGTTGGCTTTTTCTGCTGCCTCGCCCGGGTCGCCTTCCATGAGGGGCAGCAGTGCCTGTCCCAGGCAGCTGAGATTCCATTGGCCAATCCTGGGCTGGCGGTCAAAGGCGTAACGGCCGGTGTGGTCCGAATGGTTGCAGACGAACCCGGGATTGTAGGCATCAAGAAAACCGAAGGGGCCGTAATCCAGCGTTAATCCCAAAAGGGACATATTGTCGGTGTTCATCACTCCGTGAGCGAACCCGACCAATTGCCACTGCGCCGTGAGCCGGGCGGTGCGCTCGTTCACCTCCCGAAACAGGGCCGTGGCCGGGTCGGAGGCATCCTGCAATTGCGGGAAGTGTTGGTGAATGGCATAGTCGGCAAGCCTTTTCAGATGCTGGAATTGACTCCGGTAATAGAATACCTCGAATGAACCGAAGCGCAGGTGACTGGGGGCGACCCGAAGCAGCAGCGCGCCTCGTTCCGCGTTTTCCCGATAGACCGCCTCTTCGCTGTCGAGCAGGCACAGGGCACGAGTGGTGGGAATACCAAGGCCGTGCATTGCTTCACCGCAGAGGTATTCGCGGATGGTCGAACGCAGCACCGCCCGACCGTCACCGCTTCGGGAATAGGGCGTTTCACCGGCACCTTTGAGATGCAGGTCCCAGCGCTCGCCGCGTGGGTCAATTACCTCGCCCAACAGGATTGCCCGCCCATCCCCCAATTGCGGTACGTAATGACCGAACTGATGGCCGGAGTAGAGCATTGCGATGGGCTCACTCCCTGGCAGGGGGTGCTCGCTATTGATGGTTGCTACGAATTCGGGGCGCCGAGCCTCTTCCGGGTCCAAATTCAGCAGCGCCGCAACATCGGGGTTAAATGCCGCCAGGCGCGGATTCTCCAGAGGCCTCGGTACCCGTCGGGAATAAAAGCCGTCCGGGAGCCGGGCGTAACTGTTGTCGAAAGGAAGCGTATTCAGGGTGTGCATAACCGAGAGCATGGCCTTTTTCAAACCTGAGTGCAACCGTCGGGTATTGAGGGTGTCCTATATTGCGTCGGAAAAGCGGAGGCTATTACATTGATGAAGCGAACCCCTCAGAAATCCCTGAGCGGGTGGCGAGCAGCGCCCTGAATTCCGTGCTATACTGTTCCCGTTTTACCAACCATCGCGTCACTCTCCCCTGTCCAGCTCATTCCTGGCCCACCGGTTTGCGACGTCCTGCGGTGTCACCGCTACGTGCTCCTGCTTCTGCACGTCCACACGCCACGTCGCCATACCGGCGGCTGAGGATATTTATTTGTCTTTTGAACAACTTGCACTGAATCCCACTCTGCTGCGTGCTATTGAGCGCCTTGGCTTCAAAACCCCCAGCGAGATCCAGCGCCAGGCCATTCCACTGGCCCTGGAAGGGCGTGATCTGATGGCGTCGGCCCAGACCGGAACCGGCAAGACCGCCGCTTTCGTACTGCCCGCTCTTCAACGTCTACTTACTCCAGCTGCAAAAGGCGGAGTCGGACCCCGGGTTTTGGTACTGACGCCAACCCGTGAGCTGGCGACCCAGGTTTCGGAGGCGATCGGCAGCCTCGGCCACTTCACGCGTCTGAGCAGCGGCGCGGTGGTAGGTGGCATGCCGTACCCGCCGCAGCAGAAGCTGCTGCGCCAGCCGCTGGACCTGCTGGTAGCCACCCCGGGACGATTGATGGACCACATGGAACGCGGCCGCGTCGATTTCTCACGACTTGAACTGCTGGTGCTGGACGAGGCGGACCGCATGCTCGATATGGGCTTCGTCGACGCCGTCGAGCGTATCGCCGCCGCCACGCCCAACGATCGCCAGACCTTGCTGTTTTCCGCCACCTTCGAAGGTTCGGTGCAGCGGGTGGTGAGGCGTTTGCTGAAAGAGCCGGTGCGGGTCGAAATCGATCAGGTCACCACGCGGCACGAATCGATTACCCAGCGGCTGCATCAGGCGGATCACTTTGATCACAAGCAGGATTTGCTGGATCGGGTACTGCGTGATGACGGCGAGCAGGCACTGGTTTTCACCTCGACCAAAAAGGGTGCCGATGTCCTTGCCCAGCAGCTGCGCGAACGCGGCCATCGCAGCACATCGCTGCATGGGGATATGAGCCAGCACGAACGGCGCCGTGCCGTGGAGAAGCTGCGTAACCGTCGGGTCCAGGTCATGGTGGCCACTGACGTGGCGGCCCGCGGACTGGACATTCGCGGCCTCTCCCTGGTGGTGAACTTTGATCTGCCCAATTCGCCGGAAGACTATGTTCATCGTATCGGCCGTACAGGCCGCGGCGGTGATGTCGGCACGGCGGTATCGCTGATTGGTCGGCAGGATTGGCCCAAGCTCTCGCGTATCGAGCGACTGACGGGACAGAAGATCGAGCGGGTGGTGATCTCCGGGTTGGAGCCGCGGTATCCCGAGCCGCGATACCAGGACGCACGGCCGGCAGGCCAACGTCCGGGTGG
>NZ_JAENYR010000003.1 GCF_016841685.1 Thiohalomonas denitrificans | reverse complement strand
TTAGCCGTCATTGCGAGCCGTACCCCCTGCTGCGCAGCCCGAATCGGTGACGAACCTTTAGCCGTCATTGCGAGCCGTACCCCCTGCTGCGCAGCCCGAATCGGTGACGAACGTTCAGCCGTCATTGCGAGGAGCCCCAGCGACGCGGCAATCTGGTACTTTACACTTCGAGATTGCTTTGTCGCTGGGGCTCCTCCTCAAGAAGTTAACGATTCCCCCCTTGAATTTCGAACCACGGGGAACACGGGGACCACGATGCGGGCCTGCGCAGCAGGGGAAAGAAAACAGCCTCGACCTTCCGTTACTCCTCCGCAAGTGCGTTGGCATACTTCAGCCGTGCCGGTTACCATTATGGCTGCTGGTTTGCTCTGCCATGCGGGTTCCGCACCCGCTGGGTCGCTAAAGAAGGTTTCCGCTTATGAGGTCGTTTCATTCGCTTCCTCCTTCTACAGGCTTGCTTGGCGCAACCCCCATTTGTTCTTGATCTTTTTATCCGACCATGGAGGCCACTTTATCTCAAACCAACGAATAGTCAGGCTAGCAAGCGCTCCGAGAAGCGGTCTCTGAGTGCCACAATTAAACCCAACAGGATGGAAAACAAAAACAAAAAAGGCCCACCCACTCGACCCAACAATCCACGCCCCCCCTTAAGGTCCTGTAAAGAAATTTCTCTCAACGCGAACACGTGGCCCTTCTTCGCAGCGGAATTCAAGTACTCGTAACCTTTTTCAAGGTTAACCGCTGTTCCCTTACCCCTGGTGAGAGAATAACCTACGCGAAATAAGCTAGGTATATCCTGTTGAGTTGCCGCGACCCTGTACCACGCCAAAGCGTCCTCGTGCATACCTTTGCTTGTGAGATATCGTCCATAGAAAAAAGCTCCACGGGCGGAGCCGAGCGATGCCCCCCGGCGGAACCAATACGATGCACGGTCAGGAGCTTTTGCTGTGCCTATGCCGTTCAAAAGCATCCATCCGATAAACACCTGACTTTCTGCATGATCCGCTTCGGCTAGAGATAAATAACGTTGGTACGCATTTCGATACTCGCCACGGGAGTAGCAGCTTTCGGCTTCCTTAAGCTCTTTCTCCAAGTTATTCACTGTATCCAACCATCAAGGTGCACGAGGAGCCGGCATCGCTGCGTCATCTAAGCCTTTTATGAGTGCGCCCACAACAGGATCGATCACCTTTTTAGTTGTGCACTTTAACAGGAAAGCGCCACCCCGGTAGATTGAGGCACCACCAACCACGGTAGCAGCACCCGCAGTAACTGCCGCCTTTGTTCCCATCAAGCCTGCTTGTGCAGCTTGGCGGGTAGTCATACCTCGGGACAATCCGTGCAGACCGGTAAAAAGCAACCCTTCTGGATCAATGAAATTTATGGGCTCGTTTACCACATAGGTGTAGATGTTCGGGTCACCCCCAGCAAACCGAATCGGATCCTTATCCGTCCACCGCCCCGATACGGCATCATAATCTCTAGCCCCAAACCGCACGAGTCCGGTGTGTTGGTCGTAGAGGCCGCCTGCAAACCCAAACGGCTGGAATCCGGGATTGGTGTTTTCAATAGCATTCCCGAACTCATCGTACGCCATCCGCTGCGCGACATCGCCCGTGGCGATGTCGATGACAAGCCGTAGGCTACCCAGGTGGTCGGAGATGATGCGGTAGGTGTTGCCGCCCTTCTCCATGTAGTCCGGAACGTTCGCCTTGCTGCCGTAGACGAACCGAGTCTTGATGTTCCCGTCGCCATCCAGCTCGGCTATCGGGTTGAGCTGGTCCTGGTAGAGGAAGCCCTGGACGAGTTGGCCGTTCACCTTCTTGCCGATGCGCCGGTTCTTGCCATCGATGACGTACTCGATAGTCATATCGCCCGGCAGGTTTACCTGAAGCAGGTTGCCGAGAGCATCGTAATGCAGCCGGTCGTAGCGCCGTTTCCTTTTTTGGCAATTTCCGCCTATGAAGTCATTTCGTCGGCTTCCTCCTTCTACAGGCTTGCTTGGCGCAAGTCCCATTTATTTATTCAGGCGCCACCCATGTCTTAGCTTCAGCAATAAAGACGCATAAAGACCAAAATTTAATACCCAAAAAGCCATCAGAAAAAGAGCATCCATTTTCACATTTTCGTTCTGCTCAGTAAGTATATCGTGCGTAATCGATTCCCTCTCATAAAACCCACTGATAATATCACTGATCACATCCCTTTGCTCAACATCTCCAAGAAGAATTGGAATCTTGTCCAATGTCGGGTCCCTTTCCGGACTCAAATTTTCAAAAATATCTCGCTCCCATTTCGCAAAAAAGTAAATTTGCCCAGTGTACAATACGCCGACAATACTTATTAATAATCCAAAAAACAGAACTGTAGATACTCTATTCATATTGGCTCAATAGGGTGGTATCGCCCACAATATTCCACAAACTCCACCAGCAGCCATCCCTTGGCCAATTGCTTTAAGAGATTCAGAACCTTTTATGCTTTGATTTTCCAGCATTGCTTCAGCCAAGTAAATCGATGTCTGGTCTCTCAGCTCAAGCAATTCACCAATCTTTTGGTATCACCATTCGGGCAATTCGATATCTCATCATCGATTCTATTCAATTGATCTCTTATCAAATCAGTTGATTCGGTTAAGCTCTTCATCGTTTCTCTGAACGAATAGGTCTGATAAGCCGCGTCTCCTGCCATACAGGCTCCACCGAGTACAGGACCAAAACCGTCGCTGTCGATGCGATTTAGAGGATCGCCATTCAGGTAGCCATATAGCACAGTATCTCCACCCTCAAAACGAATCAGGTCTTTAACTGTCCATCGGCCTGCCTTCAGATCGTAATCCCTAGCCCCAAACCGCACGAGCCCGGTGTGCTGATCGTAAATCCCCCCAGCAAACCCAAACGGCTGAAACCCAGGATTGGTGTCCTCGAGTACATTCCCAAACTCACCGTACGCCATCCGCTGCACAACTTCTCCGGTGGCGGTGTCGATGACAAGCCGTGGGCTGCCGAGGTGGTCAGAGACGATGCGGTAGGTGGTGCCGCCCTTCTCCATGTAGTCGGGCACATTGGCCTTACTGCCGTAGACGAAGCGGGCCTCGATGTTCCCGTCGCCGTCCAGCTCGGCTATCGGGTTGAGCTGGTCCTGGTAGAGGACCTTGGACGAGTTGGCCGTTGACCTTTTTGCCGATCCGGCGGTTTTTGCCATCGATGAGGTACTCGATAGTCATATCGCCCGGCAGGTTTACCTGGAGCAGGTTGCCGAGGGCGTCGTACGTGTAGCCGGTCGTAGCACCGTTTTCTGTTTTGGTTTTAAGTTCACCGTTTTCAGTGTATTCATAGCTGGCTCCGGCATACGAGACCATCCGGTCCTGGGCGTCATAGGTTCCTCCTCCATGCGGTTAGGGGTGGTCTTCCTGAGGCGGTTTCCGTTTTCGTCGTAGGTGTAGGTGGCGGTCGTGAGGCCGTTGGTTTTTACGGTTTCCAGACGGCCGGTGGTGTCGTAGCCGTAGGCGTAGGTCTTGGTCGTGCCGCCTGTGGTCTCCCGCTTTTCGGTGATGCGGCCGAGTTTGTCGCGGGTGTAGGTGGTTGTCAGGACTGGTTCACCGCCGACGATGACGGTCTCGGTTTCGAGTTCGCCGAAGGCATTGTGGGTCTGTTCGGTCTCCACCGGCCCGAGGGCGGTGCCGGGCAGCAGGCCGTTTGCGGCGTCGCGGCTCAGGCTGAGGCTACCGGCGCGGGTGAGCAGGCCGTCGTTGTCGTAACCGAACGTTACCGATGTGCCGTTAACGGACAGGCTGTTGAGCCAGAAGTTGTTGTCGTAGGGCCGGGCGATAGTCCCACTCACTTCGCCGGTCGCGGTTTCGATCAGCGGCGGGAAGCCGTCCCAGATGTAATTGAGGCGGCTGCGGTGATATTTTACTGCGACCCCTTTTTTAAACCCTCTTGCCTGTTTGGGCATGTTCCAGCGACTCCGGCAGACTTGTCCGTGGCTCACCGATACGTCACGCCAACGCGGCCCCCACCTGGGGTAAAGCAAAGGCGCTTGCGATGTGAATTTCGAAGTTCAATAGCACGTCTTTCAGGCTCGCTGTCTACGCTTCGCCGTGTGGGTTGCCCCGACCCGACGCAAGACTCGCTTATGGCTGCTGGTTAGGCTCTGCCATGCGGGATTCGCACCCGCTGGGCTAAAGAAGGTTTCCGCCTATGAAGTCATTTCGTCGACTTCCTCCTTCTACAGGCTTGCTTGGCGCAAACCCCATTTATTCTGGGTCCGGTCGGTCTCAACCGATTCAAGCAGGGTGCCGGTCAGCAGGTGTAGTTTTGGGCGTCACAGTCAAGGCCGTGAGTACCGGCCTTCAAGCTGACCGTGCAGTTTGTTTATTCTAGTCACAAATGAATGCTCGTCAATTTCTACTAAGCGAACAAAAACTGTATTAAAAAGTTCAAATCCACTGTTTTTTTTCTCGAACATGTACAATGCACCAGTTAGCAATCCTGGTTTAGTTTCGTGCTTAGGCCTGAAACCCGACAGCATCAGTATTGCTCTCATATCTCCTTGGTCAAATTTAATTTTGAAAATACCGTTTTCCTTACTTACTTGGCCTTTATTAAACTTATCTATATTCGGCTCACCGTTCCCTCTGACAGTCGCAAAAACTCCGCTTGAATCAGCATCCAGACGAAAGTATGTATATTTATTTTCCCACCCAGCTTCAAACTGCTCCCACTCACCGATCAAGTTAACGGATTCTTCAGCATGAACTGAAATAGCCACGATAGAGAGTAATAAAGGCCAAAAATATCTAAACATTTACAAAACCCTCAAGTCACGTCTCAATTCCCACACTTATCAACTTTTTCCTCTTCCAACTCAGGCGGCCAGATTGGCTGACTCGAGTCCCCGTCACACCTACGGGAATTCATTGTTGCGCAAATCATGTCCTTGGTTATTTCGTCCCGTAAATTCTTTAGCTTATCGAGCACTTTACCCTTGGCCTTTTTGTCTGACGACTCATCTTTTTTCGGTCTTTGATTGATAGGTTCATTGATTTTTTCAATGTATTTATCAAGCCTTTCACGACAGTCGCCCACTATTGCACAGTTAGAGGTTGGGGGTAGAGCTGCATTCTCACCCCGCGTTGGTTGGTAGAAATCAATCAAACCAAATGGATCAATTGAGTTAATTGCATCGTTTAGAACATATCCATACAGGTTACTACGGGATCCCCAAAAACCTAAAAGATCCTTGCTGGTCCACCTTCCAGCCTTCGAATCATAATCCCTCGCCCCAAATCGCACGAGCCCGGTATGCTGGTCGTAGATCCCCCCGGCAAACCCAAACGGCTGAAATCCGGGATTGGTGTCCTCGACAACATTCCCGAATTCATCGTACGCCATCCGCTGCGCAACGTCTCCAGAGGCGGTGTCGATGACAAGACGTGGGCTGCCGAGGTGGTCAGAAACGATGCGGTAGGTGGCGCCGTCCTTTTCCATATAGTCCGGGACATTCGACTTGCTGCCGTAGACGAAGCGGGCGTCGATGTTGCCGTCGCCATCCAGCTCGGCTATCGGGTTGAGCTGGTCCTGGTAGAGGAAGCCCTGGACGAGTTGGCCGTTGACCTTCTTGCCAATACGGCGGTTCTTGCCGTCGATGACGTAGCCTATTTGCTCGATCCCCTCACCCTGACCCTCTCCCGGGGGGAGAGGGGAATCGAAGGTGACGTTCAGCAGGTTGCCGAGAGCATCGTACGTGTAGCCGGTCGTAGCACCATTTTCGGTTTTGGCCTTGAGATCGCCATTTTCAGTGTACTCGTAGCTGGCCCCGGCATACGAGACCATCCTGTCCTGGGCGTCATAGGCGCCCTCTTCGGTGCCGTTCAGCGTGGCCTTGCTCAGGCGGTTGCCATTTTGGTCATAGGTGTAGGTGGCGGTGAGGATGCCGTTTTCCCTGACCGTCTCCAGGCGGCCGGCGGTGTCGTAGCTGTAGGCGTAAGTGGTGGTCGAGCCGTCTGTGGTCTCCCGCTTTTCGCTGATGCGGCCGAGCTTGTCGCGGGTGTACTCGACAGTCATGACCGGCTGGCCGTCGAGGGTGACGGTCTCGGTTTGGAGTTCGCTGAAGGTGTTCCAGGTCCGGCTGGTCTCGATCGAATCTATTGCGGTGGCGCTCAGCAGGCCGTTTTGGGCATTGCGGTTCAGGCTGAGCGTGCCGGCCCTGGTGAGCAGGCCGTCGTCGTCGTAGCCGTAGGTGACCTGGTTGCCGTCGACGGACAGGCCGGTGAGCCAGAAGTTGTTGTCCCAAGTGCGCCTGACGGTACCACTCACCTCGCCGGTGCTGGTCTCGGCCAGGGGCAGGAAGCCGTCCCAGGTGTAATCGAGCCTGCCGCCGTCGGCGCGGGTGATGGCGGAGAGCTGGCCGGTGCCCGGGTGATAGGTATAGTCGAGCCGCCCTTCCGGGTAGGTGAGGGAGGTTAATTTGCCGCCTGCGTTGTAGCCGAGCTGAACGGCGCTGCCATCGGGGCGGTCGATGCGGGTGAGGTCCTTGTCCTTGTTATATGCGTACCGGGTGACCGTTTCGACACCTTCAAGATCCGGCGGGGTGTACTGCTCCTCCAGGTCCACGGGCGTGTAGGCAAACACGTGGGCCTCGCGTCCGGGCGGCGTGAGGGCGGTGAGATTGCCGTTGGCGTCGTACTGGTAGCCAATCTCCCGGCCGTCCGGCAGGGTCTGTTTGGTTACACGCCCTGCGAGGTCGTACTCGAAACGGGAGGTCCGCTCAAGGGCGTCAGTGACTGTTTCAAGATTGCCGAGCGGGTCGTAGGTTAGGGCCACTGTGCGGGGGCCGTCGCCCCCGTCTTCAGTCAAGGTCCTCAGGCGACCGCGGCTATCGTATTCGTAGCTCACGGCGGCCAGGCCTTCCGTTTGGGCAAGCACCGGGCGGCCCTGCACGTTTACCTCCACAAGGCTCGTCCGGCCCTGTGCGCTGGTCTTGGTCCACACGCGATTTTCGGCATCGAATACAGTGGTTGCGTTGCGGCCGTTGACGGTGCTGCTCTCGGACCATTCGGTAAGGCTCAGGAGATTTTCAGGATCCGAGAGCGTCACCTCGCGGGTGGCCGAGATGGTCTGTTTCAGACCAGCCGGAGTGCTCACGGTCGCGGCGTCCAAGTAGGGGGCTCTCATTCCGACGCGCGGGTCCGGGGCCTTGCGCAGGGTGCTCACCGTGCCATCGGCCGATGTCGCCACTTCCGTGATTTCAGAAGCCGATGTGGTAATACTACGAGTGGATTTTGCCCCGTCCGTCCCCTGGGAAGCCCTCAGCAATTTCGTTTCGTTCAGGCGCTCTACACTGTATCTTGAAGTATGTCCCTCACCGCTGGTCATGCTCACTTCCAGGCTTTTTCCAGACTCTGTACGGACGAGCGACCAGCCGCCGTCGACCGGGTCCTCATCTCTTATTAGGCGTCCAACCTGATCGTAGTCATAGATGGATTGAGCTCCAGAGGGCTTTGTCATCGAGGTCAGCAAACCACCCGCAGTGTAGCTCATGCTATGCGATTCACCTGCCGGATCACTTACTGCGGCAAGGTAACCATGTTCATCGAGAGTCAGCTCGGTACGCTGACCGTTAGGGGCAACTATCGCCACCGGTTCACTGGAGCTGTCGTATTCTATTTCCGTGGTGTTCTCATTACTGTCTTTGATACCGATCAACCGACTTTTTTTGTTATAACTGAAAGTCTGAAGTACAGCACCGGTAATGCTATCTATTGTTTCATAGTGGCGGCCAAGGATATCGAGCAAGTAATATTCACTGCCAGCCTGGGAGGGCACAAGATAACGCCCACCCTCAATGGCTGTCGCCTCTGAACTGATTTTCAGGATACGGCCGTTACCTGACGCCGCGATATAGATCCCGCCGTCGGGACCAATCGCGACCCCCTTTGGTGAATCTAAAGAGACATCCACCGCAGTCTTGCCGTCGTCCTCAAAAGGCGTGTTTCTGCTTAGATTGAGATTGGTCAACGATATACCGTTACCGGCAATCGTATTGATTATGCCATCCGGTCCGACGCGCCGCACGCGGTTGCCGTAAACGCTCGCCTGCGCCCATAGATAGTCGTCGGTATATTCCGTGAAATAAACACTGCCGTCGGCATCGATGGTCAGGCCGCGCGGCACAAACAAAGGTGCCTCTGTCGCAGCTATGCCGTCGCCACTATAGCCTGTGTAACCTTCCTGACCATTACCGGCAACGGTGCTGATAGTGCCATCCACGCCCACCCGCCGGATACGATAATTTCCACTATCCGAAAAATAAATACTGCCACCGGGACCAACGGCAACATCAGTCGGCATGCTTAGCCACGCCTCCTTGGCGGCACCGCCATCGCCATTGTAGGTGGGCGCACCGTTATACGGGATGCTATAGCTGGTACCCGCCACGGTGGTGATAATGCCGTTAGGGGTTACCTTGCGGATACGGCGGTTGCCGGTATCGGCAATGTAGAGTGTGCCGTCAGCGCCAACAGCGACACCACGAGGGGAATGGAGACTGGACGATACAGCCGGTCCGCCATCACCACTGTAACCGCCAAAATTACCGCCTGCCACGGTGCTGATTCTCCCATCCTGCCCCACACGACGAATCCGGTGGTTTCTTAGGTCAGCGATATAGAGGCTACCGTCGGGGCCTAGCGCTACACCGGTGGGTGCGGCCAGGGGACCGGTAGTTACTGTGTGAATACGCCGATCAGGTGTTACGCGTCGGACAATATTGCTGGAAGTCTCGGAAAAGTAGATACTTCCGTCCGGCGCTACCGCGACGCCCCATGGAGCCTGTAGCCAGGCATCGGTAGCAGGGGCGGAAGAAGCAGGTGATTTGGGATCGCCACCACCCGCCACGGCTGCAATCCTAAGCTGCAAGCTCGGTGCGCCGGCACGTGTGCCGTCGCCGCGATAGAGCGTCCCGTCAGTAACTGAATGGGTATGGTGCGGACTCAACGACCAGAAACCCAGACCGTTCACACCGGCAATGCTGGAGGCTGCTGGAACGCTGAAATCTTGCGAGTAGACGAGTTCAATCTCACGGCTCTTTGGGTTAAGGACGCCTCCGCCCCCAGGCTCTCCAAAGACAAAAGTGCCGCCACCTCCAGCCAAGGCTGCTGCATACGAGGTTTTGTAGATATAACTCACCCGTATATTCATCTCTGCACCGCCCAAAACCTTACGCCCATAACCGTCCCTGCCATTCCATACTACGGTTGTTTGTTGATACGGCAACGGTTTGAAAACCTGATTAATCCGCTGTCCGGCAACCGTAATGAATACAGCAATGCGATCGAGAGAGTTGGGTACCGTTTCTCCGCTAAGCGGGATTTTGACGGTGCGCATGGCACGGTAGCCGGGTGTACGATCCGAACGGTAAGTCAGGGTATAAGGTGTGCCGTTAATCGGCAGTGATTCGCCCAACACCTGATTTTCAGCCTCGATAATACAACCGCAGCTGATGTTCGGATCGTCCAGTTTATTATCATCCTTCGTCTTAGGCGGTTCATTATCAGGGGGCACCGCATCATCGGGTACCCAGTAACCCCAGTTACAATCGTAGGGAGTGAAGTGTCTTATCGGTGAACGCCACAGGCTATGGCCCGGTGAATAGAGTTCAGCCAGGCGGGTTCGCTCTGCATTTGTGATGCCCAGCGCTGCCAAGCTGGCTGTGGTAGCAGGATCACCACTGCCCTCAATATCAATCTCGGCGAGACCGTTGTTAATGGAGAGGATTTTTATGACACGACCATTTTGTGAAGGGATCCAGGCGGCCTTGTCATAGTCATACCAACCCACCGGGACAATCTCTCCGGTGGGAAAATCAAGAAAGTTATCGACGTAGAATGGCACCACACGATCGAAGCGCACTTCCTTGGCGCCAGCCGCAACCGCCTCATCCACGCTCAGTTCCACAGCATAGGTGTAACCCGAGGTTGGAGGTAAGGCGCCGGGCATGGTTTTGGGCCCTTCAGTACCGACGGTGTACTCGGTGGCGCGCACATTCATGGTGGTGAGGGATTGGGTGGTGCCGTCTGGCAGCACCATCTGCGCCTGCACCCCCTGCGGAAACAGCAGGGTTGCCTGGCGGCTGCCGTCCTTGTCGGTGATCACATTGCCCTGGGCGATCTGGATCGGTGCGGGCGAGGTGAGATCGATGGTGGTGACCTTGGTGTCGAGCGGGATCATCACCACGTCCGGCAGCCAGGTGTAGTCCTCCCACGGGGTATCGATTTTGCGCTGGACCGGGAGGTAGCCCTCTTTTTTGTAATTGACGGTGAGGAGCCCGCCGCCGTTGACGACCAAGTCGAAGAGGCCATCGGCGCGGGTGCCGGTCCAGCCGAATTCGGGGTGGTCGTGCACCGTGATGGTGACGCCGGACAGGGGCTCGCCATTGCGGTCGGTCACCCGGCCGCGCAGCACGGCGGCGCGATAGTCCTGGATGGTGCCGGACTCGACGTCAAACTGAATGCGGTTATTGCCGGTGTAGAGGAATTCGGTGGCGGCGGCGAGGGACGTTGGGCCTGTGGGACTGAGGGGTGGCGCAGTCGTTGCTGGATCGGGAGGGACGAATCCTGGCCCGGGTTCCGGCTGGTCATTTCCGGTGTCCAGTCGCGTCTCGTCGCTGCTGTTTCCGGCCCGGTCCACCACACGGATCTCGAGAACATCTCCCGGCTCGGCAGCGATGGCCATGGTGAAGCTGCCGTCTTCTCCAACCGTGACGGTGACGCTTTCGCCGGTTCGGGTATTCGTTACGGTAACCGTTGTGCCAGGCTCCGCACTTCCTGCCAAGCCCGTTACGATAGCCTCATCCCCTTCGAACTCCACAGTGACGCTATTAACGGCCACTACTTGCGGGGGTTGGGTATCGAGAATCACATCCAGGCGCACTTCGCCCCGGTTACCTGCATAATCGATGGCAAGGATATCGAATGTGTTGGCGCCCTCCTCCAGCTCGGTGGTGAAGGAGAAACTGTGGTCGCTTTGCAGTGAAACAGGGTCGCCGTTTACGGTCAACTTCGCGGCTTCGCTCAACAGGCCCGACAGGCCAAGCTGCGGATCGTTGGTGTAGCTTCCGTTTTTGGGGGCGGATACCGTGATTTCCGGAGGGATGGTGTCGATGGTGATCGCCACCGGTTCGGAAATACCGGTATTTCCGGAGCGGTCATCCATCTTTGCGGCAAACGAAATCGGGCCCTCGCGAAGGGGCTCGACAATTTTGCAGGCCGCCGTCTCCAATTGAGCGTCACATTCAACCGCCACGGCAGAATCATCGACCTCGATTTGGAGTGTCTGCGGGTCGACCCCCACACCGACATCGCTGTACTCGATCGCAAGTGCCGGCGTGTTTTCGTTGAGGTAGGCTCCGGAGACGGGTGCGGTGATGGTCACTTCGGGGGCGATGGTATCGGCGTAGACTGCAAGGGCACGCATCTGCCGACCGCTGCTGATCGCATCCAGGGGGAGTTCACGCACGACGGCGCCATCGGGGGAGAGCTGGGCGATTCGGCTTTGTGAAGCGATCCACACCGTCTGGTCGGAACGGTCGGCATCCAGGGCGATCAGGGTGCCGGTGCGCCCCTGGAATGGTGCGGAGTCGGAGCGGATTAAGCCGGAGCGGTCCATGCGGTAAACGCGTTTTCGGTCCGCGACCCAAACGCCGTCTTCGCCATCCGCGGCGATATGGATGATGCCGTTCAGCTTCAGTTCGAAGGTCTTTCGCCCCTGGTCATCGAAACGATACAGCCGTCGTTGATCCGCGGCCCAGAGCTCGCCTTGCGAGGGAGCGAAGGCCAGGGCCTGGAGGGGCTGCTTACCTTTGTATATGCCGCTGCTTAGATTCGAGCTGATAGTCTCGTAAATAGAGAGTTCCGCGCGTGTGGCCACCCAAAGGCGGCCATCATTCTCGTCAAGCGCCAAGGCTGTAACTGGTTGACGAAAACTTTGAACCTGCTCCAATGCGCCAGAAGCGTCGATCCAATAGAGAACATCGTGCCTCGCCACCCAAAGCGCCTTTTGTCGGGAGTCGGGCGCCAGCAGCAGTTCCGATCTCTCACGTTTGCCCTGAGGGAGTAGGGTGGAATACAGCTTTTCGCCGTAGGGGGACCAGGCCGTTACACGTCCATGGGAGGCGGCCCAGAGCCTTCCGCTTTCACCATCGACTGCGACCGAATCGATACCGTCGGGGTTGGGAATTTCGAAGAGGAGTTCGCCATCGGCGCTGGCTATCTTGAGCGTTCCGCCGGTGTGCCCGATCCAGACAGCATCAACATGACTATCCGATGAAAACGAGCCCGAAATCGCACTGCTCAGGATCCCGAACGAGAGTAAAGCAAGCGTGGTAATCCACGGAAGAGTCCTTTTGCTGCCCATCAGGGCCTCCAATTCATCCTGCGGAGGCGCGGCAACGGTGGGATTCCATGCCTCCTGAAAGCGTGTGCCTACCGTTTCGTACGGCAGATTCCCTTATCCTTTTCGGTGTTTTTACATTTAAACCATGTTAGATGTCAACACCTTCGCAGCGAAGCAACTACAGGTTTTCTCTTCGCCTTTGCGAGCAGACCCGGCAGTTTTCGCGGCAAAAATCAGGATCAGCAGGCGTTCACCTTTTTTGCGCATATCGATTCGCGACTTCCCCTGCTCCTACGCAATTGCGACTGGCACACTTCTGCCGGGCCGGTTACCATTTTCCGTCTTACTCGTTCGAACGACTAAACCACCAGGATTTTCATGCGCGCCTCGAAATATCTGATTGCCACTCTCAAGGAGACCCCCGCCGACGCGGAGGTCGTCAGCCATCAGCTCATGCTGCGAGCGGGGCTAATCCGCAAACTGGCCTCCGGTCTGTATACCTGGCTGCCGATGGGCCTGCGGGTCCTGCAAAAGGTGGAAACCATTGTCCGCGAGGAGATGAACCGCTCCGGGGCGCAGGAGGTGCTGATGCCGGCGGTGCAGCCTGCGGAGCTGTGGCGGGAGTCGGGGCGCTGGGAGAACATGGGCGCCGAGATGCTGCGCATGAAGGATCGGCATGACCGGGAGTTCTGTTTCGGCCCCACCCATGAGGAGGTAATCACCGACCTCTGCCGCAACGAGCTGCGCTCCTACAAACAGCTGCCGGCCAATTTCTACCAGATCCAGACCAAGTTCCGCGATGAACGCCGGCCCCGCTTCGGAGTGATGCGTGCGCGCGAATTCCTGATGAAGGACGCCTACTCCTTCCATGTGGACCAGGCCTCTCTCGAAGAGACCTACCAGGTGATGCACGACACCTACTGCCGCATCTTCGATCGGCTGCAACTGGAGTACCGTCCGGTGCTGGCCGATCCCGGCGCCATCGGCGGCACCGGCTCCCAGGAATTCCACGTGCTGGCCGAATCCGGCGAAGATGCCATCGCCTTCTCCGATTCCAGCGACTACGCCGCCAACGTGGAGATGGCCGAGGCGCTGGCCCTGGGGGGCGAACGTCCGGCCCCCTCCCGGGAGATGGAGCTGGTCGACACCCCCAAAGCCAGGACCATCGCCGAACTGGTGGAGCAGTTCGACCAGCCCATGGAAAGGACGGTGAAGACGCTGGTGGTGCAGGCCTCCGATGAGGTGGACGCCGATCTGGTGGCCCTGCTGGTGCGTGGCGATCATGAGCTAAACGCCATCAAGGCGGAAAAGCGGGCGGAAGTCGCGGCACCCTTGCGCATGGCCGAAGAGGCGGAGATCCGTGCGGCCATCGGCGCCGGTCCCGGCTCACTGGGTCCGGTGGGGCTTTCCATACCGGTTATTGCGGACTGTACCGTGGCCAGGATGGCCGATTTCTCGGCCGGCGCCAACCAGGACGGCAAGCACTACTTCGGCATCAACTGGGGCCGTGATGCGGAGGAGCCTGAGGTGGCGGACCTGCGCAACGTGGAAGATGGCGACCCCAGCCCCGATGGCAAAGGCCATCTGCAGATCAAGCGCGGCATCGAGGTGGGCCACATCTTCCAGCTTGGAAAGAAATACTCGCAGGCGATGAATGCCACCGTGCTGGATGAAGCCGGCAAGGCCGTCACCATGACCATGGGCTGCTACGGTATCGGTGTCTCGCGCGTTGTCGCCGCCGCCATCGAGCAAAACCATGACGATGCCGGCATCATCTGGCCGGAACCCATCGCCCCCTACCAGCTTGCCCTCCTCCCGATGAACGCCAATAAATCCGAGCGGGTGCGAGAGACCGCGGAGAAGCTCTACCAGGAGCTGAGCGAACTGGGCATCGAGGTACTGTACGACGACCGCGGCGAACGCCCCGGCGTCATGTTCGCCAACATGGAACTCATCGGCATCCCGCACCGGCTGGTAATAGGCGACCGGGGCCTCGACAAAGGCAACCTCGAATACAAAGGCCGCCGCGACGAAAAGAGCGTGGACGCGCCGGTGGAGGGCGTCATCGAATTCCTCCGCGACAAGCTGGGGGTTTGATCGCCTCTATCCGAGAGTACACGGGTCGTATCTTTCCTCTTGCATAATATACGTACGAACGGGGCAATCTCACCCGAACCCTCGCCCGTTACAACGGAAGTATCGACAAGGGAATGACGATTTTGCCACCCTTGAGGGCCCCTGCGAACCGGAGCCCTCGCCCGTTACAATCGAAGTATCGGCAAGGTCTGGTATCCACAGCGAGTGTTCGCAAAGCTTCGGGGCCGCTGGTACCTCGAACCCTCGAACCCTCGAACCCTCGAACCCTCGAACCCGCGAACCCGCGAACCCGCGAACCCGCGAACCCGCGAACCCGCGAACCCGCGAACGGGTCACATTACTCGTCCCCGCGCAAGAAAGATCGTCAGCCATTCAGGAATCCTTAAGGTGACAGCCGCTACGGTATAGCCCAACGTGACCCAACGGGGGCTATCATGCAACGTACGCATTTTTCAAAGCCAGCCAGACCGCATTTCGTCGAACGAGGCGATCCATTGCGGGAGCGCATGGAACGCCATATCCACACCAGCTTTGCCCGCGTCTACGGGGCGGACGTCAACCATTTCCTGCCGACGCTAATCGGGTTGGAAGGAACGGAAGGTGAAATTCTCGGAGCCCTGGGACTAGCCCCGGGCACGAACCTTCATCCCTTTTTTCTGGAGCAATATCTCGACGCCGCGGTCGAGCAGCTACTCGAAAATTATCTTGACCACCCGGTGGCACGTCAGGACATCGTCGAAGTCGGGAATTTGGCAGCCGGCTCTCCTGGAGCGGCACGGCTCATGATCATCTGCCTGACGGCCTATCTTCGTGGCGCCGGCTTCGGATGGGTGGTTTTTACTGCCGTGCCTGCGCTGCGAAATGCCTTTCTGCGTCTCGGCATTCACCTGGAGGAGCTTGCCCCGGCCGATGGCAAGCGTCTGGGCCCCGACCTGAAGCGCTGGGGCAGCTATTACGAGCAGCAGCCAATGGTGGTCGCCACCGAAGTAGGACAGGCCTTCGACCAGCTGCGACGCTACCTGGAAATGGAACATGCACTGGCCATCCACGAACTCTGGCATCAGGCTTTTGCTCACGGCATGAAGGCGGGGGGTATGAAATGAGTATGGTGTTGCACGCCCTCAAATGCCACGCACTGGAACGTCCCGACAAGGAGGCTATCGTCGGGGACGGCATCCAACTGACCTACCGCGAACTCATTTCCGAAGTCAGGCAGGCGACCAACGTAATCACAGAGCGGCGCTGCAAGGTCTTAAGCTTGGCGCTGGACAACGGCCCCGCCTGGGCCATCTGGGATCTGGCCGCCCAACAGGCCGGGGTGACGTTGGTGCCGCTACCAGGCTTTTTTACGCCGGAACAGGCCCTTCATACGCTATCCGACGCCGGGGTGGAGGCGGTCATTCACCAAGACGGCGGCCCCGAAGATCCACACGTCGCCGGCCAAGCCTGCCAGTGGCGGACACTTGAGCCCAGGAGCAGCGGTCGAATTCCGCCCGGGACCGCGAAGATCACCTACACCTCCGGCACCACCGGCCGCCCCAAAGGCGTCTGCCTTTCTCAGCCCGCTATCGACCGGGTGGTGCGTTCCCTGGCCGAAGCCGTTCAGTCGTGCCCCGACGACCGTCACTTGGCCCTACTGCCGCTTTCGATACTGCTGGAGAACATCGGCGGTCTCTATATTCCGCTGTTCGCAGGCGCCACAGCGATACTGGAGCCGATGAGCCGGATGGGCGTCAGTGGCTCGTCACAGCTGGCTGCCGAAACAATGTTAGAAGCACTTAGGGATTACCGCGCCACCACTGCCATCATGGTTCCCGCCCAACTCGACGGGCTGGTAACCGCACTGGAATCCGGGCTGATATCACCTCCGGATTTACGATTCCTGGCAGTAGGTGGCGGTGCAGTTGCACCCCGGCTGCTGAAGCGGGCAGATGCCATCGGTCTGCCGGTATTTCAGGGCTATGGATTATCCGAATGCGCCTCTGTAGTTGCCGTCAATCGTCCCGGAGAAGAGGCCTTTACTGGCGTGGGGCGCCCACTATGCCATGCCGATGTAAAAATTGCGGAGGATGGCGAAGTTCAGGTTCATGCCCCCGGATTTCTCGGTTATCTCAATGGTGAACTCCCGACCGGCGAGTGGTGGCCCACCGGCGACCTGGGCTACCTTGATGCCCGAGGGGCCCTGCACCTTACGGGTCGCAAGAAGAGCATCTTCATAACGGCTTTCGGACGTAACGTTGCTCCCGAATGGGTGGAGGCAGAACTGACTGCTGAACCCGAAATTGTGCAGGCCGCCGTATTTGGCGAGGCACGCCCCTGGAACAGCGCCGTGGTGGTCAGCCCCGCCTCCGCTTCCTCTATCGCACAAGCGGTCTCTCGTGCCAATCAACGTCTTCCCGATTATGCAAGCATCCACCGCTGGCTAAGGGCGGATGCTCCCTTTTCCACCAACAACGGCATGGCGACAGCCAACGGCCATCCGCGGCGTGAAGCAATCTTCGCAGCCTATCGTTCACCTCTCGATTCACTCTACGAAAACCAGGAGGTTACCCCATGAGCTTCTATCAACGATTGCTGGTGGAAACCGAAGCGGAACGCAAAGCACTTCTATCGACGCCCCTCATTCAGTCCGGTGTAAAGGGCGATTTGAGCCATGCGGTCTACCTCGCGTTTTTGACTGAAGCCTACCACCATGTAAAACACACGGTTCCCCTGCTGATGGCTTGTGGTGCCCGTATCCCCGAGCGCCTGGAGTGGCTGCGGGAGGCTGTGGCCCACTATATCGAAGAGGAGACCGGCCATCAGGAATGGATTCTCAATGATATCCGCAACACCGGGGGTGATGCCGAGGCGGTTCGGGCCGGCAGGCCGGCCATGACCACCGATATCATGATCGCCTACGCTTACGATACCGTGTTGCGTCGCAATCCGGCGGGGCTGTTCGGCATGGTTCTGGTTCTAGAGGGGACCAGTGTGAACGTTGCCACCCGTGCCGCCGAAGCAATCCAGAAAAGCCTCGGGCTGAAAGATGACTGCTTCAGCTATCTCACCTCCCACGGCGCCCTGGATGTCAGCCACATGGCATTCTTCGAGGAACTGATGAATCAGCTGACCGATAGCGATGATCAGGAGGCCGTGATCTCCTGTGCCAAAGTCATCTATCGGCTTTATGGCGACATCTTCCGCGGTCTGGTGGCAAGGGTAGAGGGAGAGGCGGCATGAAGATCCACGGAGCACGTATTCTTCTAGTCGGGGCCAGCGGCGGAATTGGCGCGGCGACGGCCAGGGTGCTGGCAGAGCGAGGCGGCCGAATTGCACTGGGCGGCCGCCGTCCCGAGGCGCTGTCGGAACTCGCCCGGACACTTGACGGATCCGCCTTCCCTGTCGTGGGTGATATCACGACCGATGAGGGGCGGGGCGCATTGGTCACGGAGGCGTTGAGTGGCCTTGGCGGGCTCGATCTGTTGGTCAATGCAGCCGGGTTACTCGACTTTATACCGTTCGGCCACCACGACCCGAGTGCGGTAGAACGCATCTTCCGAGCCAACACCATCGGCCCGATGCTCCTGGCGCAGTCGCTGCTGCCCAGCCTGCAGGAAAGCGGTGGCCGGATTGTAAACGTCGGTTCAATATTTGGCTCGATCGCCTTTCCCTACTTCGCTGCCTATTCCGCAAGCAAGTTCGCCCTGCGGGGTTTCTCCGAGGCCCTGCGGCGCGAGTTGGCCGGGAGCGGCATAGGCGTGACCTACTTCGCGCCCCGCGCTGTCCGAACCACCATCAATTCCGATACCGTCGTACGTATGGGGGAGGCCACCGGCATGAAAATGGATGACCCGAAGGTGGTGGCCCACGCCCTCGTTCGTGCCGTGGAAAAAGATCGGGACGAGGCCTACTTTGGTTGGCCCGAATCGATTTTCGTTCGCATCAACGCGATTTTGCCGCGGCTGGTCGATCGTGCACTTCGCGGCCAGTCGCAAACGATGGCACGCTTCGCACGCCCCGCTCCCATCCGGAGATAACTCAATGAAACTGCTCTTCAGCATCCCCCTGTTATTCGCCGCCAGCTTGGCACAGGCAGCCAGTCTGGATGCCGAAGTCAAGCATCTTGCACAAGCCTGGGACGAGGTCAACTTCACGTTTAAAGGCAAAGAAAAGGAGAAGGCCCTGTCTGTCCTGGCTGAAGAGGCGAACGCACTGTCCTCCGATTGGCCAAATCGGGCCGAACCGCTGATATGGGAAGGCATCGTGCTTTCCAGCTGGGCCGGTGCCAAAGGCGGCTTGGGAGCGCTGAGTCTGGTCGACAAGGCCCGCGAACGCCTGCTGGAGGCCGAACGAATCGATCCTAAAGCTCTGAAAGGCTCCCTCTATACGTCACTCGGAAGTCTCTATTACCAGGTTCCGGGCTGGCCGCTCGGCTTCGGTGATGACGACAAGGCGCGCCGTTACCTGGAACAGGCCCTGGAACTCAACCCGGATGGGATCGACCCGAATTACTTCTATGGCGATTTCTTACGCGAGGAGGGCGAGTACCGCGATGCCGTAGAAGTATTGGAACGTGCACTCCGGGCTCCGCTTCGCCCGGGTCGCGAAATGGCAGACGAGGGGCGCCGTACCGAAATCCGCGACACCTTGAGAAAAGTGCGGGAGAACTTGGGGCGTTAACCCTGGTAAATTGCACGCTGCGGCCTCTTGGTTGCAGCAATTCCAGCCGCACCGCGGCAAGTCATTTTATAACTCCATGCTCGTGCTGTTCGGAGGGAAGAGTACCGATGCGTCTACTTCTCGTAGAAGATGACATGCTGTTAGGCGACGGGGTTCGTGCCGGTTTGAAACAGGAGGGCTACGCTGTCGATTGGCTGACGGATGGTGAGGCCGCCTGGGCGGCGTTTACCACCGATCAGTTCGACCTCATGGTGCTTGACCTCGGACTACCGGGCCTCCCCGGCTTGGAACTGCTCGAGCGATTACGGAAAAACGGCCATGATCTGCCGGTGCTCATACTCACTGCGCGGGATGCGATCGAGGACCGGGTCAAGGGCCTTGATGGCGGTGCTGATGACTACTTGACCAAACCCTTTGACCTGGAAGAGCTCTCCGCCCGATTGAGGGCTCTGAGCCGGCGCCGTGCTGGTCGTTCGGCACCGCTAATTCGAAATGGCGAACTGGAGCTGGACCCGGCGGCGCACACCGTCAGCTATGCGGTTCAACCCGTCGAACTCTCGAATCGGGAATTTGCCCTTTTGCATCTCCTTCTGGACCATGCTGGAGAGGTCATGACTCGCGCCCGATTGGAGGAAGCGCTCTATGGTTGGGATGTGGAGGTCGAGAGTAATACTTTGGAAGTCTACGTCCACCGGCTGCGCCGCAAGATCAAACCTTCCCTGATCCGAACCGTCCGGGGTGTAGGCTATTTGTTGGAGAAGGAGTCCGAATGAGCTCGATCCGCCTTCGGCTGCTACTGTTGTTTCTGGGACTGATCCTCTTCGCCTGGGCAATAACAGCCGGATCCACCTATTACCAGACTTCCTATGAAGTGGAAGAAATCTATGACGCGCACCTGGCCCAGGCCGCGAGTGAACTGATGGCGCTGGTTTACAACAGGTATGCAGATCATCCCCATGAGAGTTCACCTTCCTCTAAAAAACCCAGAAAGTTTACCCGTGATGTTCTCGAATTGAAAAGACACCTCAGGGGTACCGAATATGCGCCACAGCTTGCGTTTCGGATATGGGCGAACGGCAGATTACTTTTCTTCAGCCGGGATGCTCACTCAGACGACCCACCGGGCTCCGACGGCTTTGGCAACCGCAGTATCGAGGGGAACCACTGGCGAGTCTACACACTTCACGATAACAAGTATGGTTACACGGTCGAAGTCGCCGAGCAGTACGAGATTCGTCAAAAGATCGCCGGCGAAGTGGGCCTGGCATCAATCTATCCGGCCCTTATCTCTTTTCCGGTTATAGCGCTCCTGGCTTGGTTTGCCGTCGGTCACGGGTTACGCCCTCTTCATCTACTGGCAGGCCATGTACGCCGACGCTCTCCCGTTTCACTGCAACCCGTTGAAGTGGAAGTACCCCAAGAGGTCAAGTCGCTGGTTCAGGCGCTCAATGGATTACTCGAACGACTGGAACAGACGCTCGATAGAGAGAGACACTTTACCGCCGATGCATCACATGAACTCAGGACACCACTCGCCAGCCTTAGGGTTCAGGCCCAAGTTGCAGCACGAGCCGACAGCCCCGAACGCCGCAAGCGGGCTCTGGAGCAGATCATTGCCGGCGCCGACCGGGCAACCCATTTAATCGAACAACTCTTGACTGTCGCGCGTCTCGATCCCCAACTTGATGATGTGCGCAACGACAGGGTCATCCTGAATCGTGTCTGCGCCGACGCCATCGCGCAGGCTACACCATGGGCCTTCAAGAAGGACGTCGAACTCACCCTGACGGCTCCCCGCAGGGATATCGAAATCCCCGCGGACGCTTCGATGACAACCGTTCTTCTGCGCAATCTCATCGACAATGCGGTGCGCTATTCCCCACCGGGAGGACGCGTCGAGGTACGCGTGCGAGAAGCGGCGGGGGCGGTCTATCTCGAAGTTGCCGACTCCGGCCCCGGTATTGCACCAAACGAACGAAATCGGGTTCTCGATCGCTTTTACCGGGGCCTCGGGACCGGCGAACAGGGCTGCGGGTTAGGGCTTTCAATCGTGCAGCGAATTGCGGAACTGCACCGCGCGGTGTTGAATCTGGGGGAAAGCGATTTGGGCGGTCTGGCGGTGACGGTCGGCTTTAACCGCATTTAATGCATGGTAAGGCATACGCAACTAAAGGCTGGCATCAAGCGTCACCGGCAGCCGCGAATTTCACCGGACAGAAGCGAAAGCTGAATTGCGCAAGCTGCCGCTCCAAGCAGCGCAGATGGCTACTCTCACGATGTGCCTCACCCTTGTGCCTTCGTCGCAACGACCCCATTATCAATGGGTGCTCTCTTCCTGAGGGTCAACGAACGGAGTTCAACCGATGCGCAAACAACTTGCAACAACCCTTCTGGCAGTCGGCCTCTCCACCATGATCGGCGGCGCCGTTGCCGAAGAGACCAGCGCCTGGGACAAAACCAAGTCCGGCACCACCGAGGCGTGGGGCGGCGTCAAACAGGGCTCGAAAGAGGCATGGGAAGGCACCAAGGAGGGGTCGAAGGAGCTCGCCGGTGACGTGAAGGAGGGATCGAAGGAAGTCGCCGGAGGCGTGAAGGAGGGTTCAAAAAGCCTCTGGCAGTCGTTCAAGGGTCTGTTCAACTGATCGACACGCGGTCGGGCCACAATGCAAGAATGCAACAAGCCGACTGTACTACCTGGGAGGCAACATTCGGATAACGGGTCGGCGAAAGCCCAGCCGGTAGACCAGCATCACGCCCAGGCCGGCTACGGCTAAACCGAGCACGTCGGTCAGAATCAGCCGGTCGCCAAAGGCGGCCCAGGCCATCAGCATGGTCACCGGTGGGCTGAGGTAGAACAGGCTGGCCACACGAGTGGCATCGTGGCGTACCAGCAGTCGCCACATGCTCCAGTAGGCGCCCAGCGATACGACCAGGATCAGCCAGCTCAGGGTGGCAATGAAAGGCAGGGCCCAGTCGGTGGCAAAGCCCTCGATCAACCAGGCCGGTAGCAGCAGTGCCAGTCCTGTGGCCGCGCTTTGATAAAACAGAGCGGTATCATCGGGCAAACGGATCGCCGGACTGTGTTTCTGGCGGTGCCGCTGTAACAGGCTCGCCGCGGTAATTCCCACCACCGACCCGAAGGGAATCAGATACGCCCAAATCACAACCGTGGTGTCCTGTGATATCCGTGCGACCACCGCGATCAACACGCCGCAAAATCCGATAATCAATCCCAGCCATTGCCAGGCATCGGTGCGTTCGCCGAGTATCGGGCCTGACAGGGCGCCGGTCAAAAGCGGCTGCAGTGCCGTGATCAAGGCCACGATACCCGCCGGCAGACCCAGATGGATGGCGAGCAGTACGCAGCCGAGCCAGACACCATGGGCAAGAACGCCCACCAGGGCCGTGTGACCCACCGTCCTGCTGCCCGGCCAGAGCAGACGCCCTTGCAGGCCGAGCCAGACACCCAGCAAGGCGGTCAGAATCAGGTAACGCCAGAACAACAAGGTCCAGGGCGAGGCGAACGGCAAACCGTATTCGGCCGCAATGAAGCCCGAATTCCACAGCAGTACGAACAGCAGTTCGAGCCCGAACAGGCGAAGCACCATCTGTTTCATAAAGTGATTAACGAGTAATCGGGGTCATGCAGCTTGGCGGGCGTCTTGCGCAGTGAAGTAAAGAAAACCGCTGTTGCCGGGCGCCGGCGCGTCCGCTGCGATTGAAGCGAGCCCAGCCCCACTTTGCTCCGCCTGGCCGACCGGCGCTCTGCTTTCCACTCCCAGACACTGTTGATTCTCTTTGTTCCGGCTTTCTTGTGCCAATTGTAGTCACCTCGGCTATCCCTTCCCGGTGCCACCTCACGAACCGTCCGGTTTTCCGCCAGCAACAGCTTGCTCGTCTTGCGCTCTTCCGAATGGAGGGTCGTCTATTCTTGCCTATACTCACATTGAATACTCGGAAAAATCATCTTTTCCACGCTGGTGGTTGGGTCATACGAGCACGCTTTCAGATGCGAACAAACCCTTGCCCACCCCATGATTAGGGAACAACGGAGGAAGTGCAAAACATGCTGACCACCAACCCCTTCTCTGAGCTGTACACGCTGGTTCCACCGCCGGCCATGCAGAGCTATGTGATTGTCATGCTCCTGCTCGTCGTGGCTGGCACGGTGGTTGACGTCATGCACAAGAAAAGCGCCAAGTACTTCTTTCAGGCCGGCGTCAAGTCCCGGGAGGCGAGGACCCGTGAGGTCGGCGGTGGCGAAAAGGCGTCCATCGCGCTCAAAACCGCTGCGTATGATGTCCTGGCTTCCGGTGAATTCTGCAATCAGAGGCGAAGGATTGCCCACCTGCTGACCATGTACGGCTTTGTGCTGTTTCTCATCAGCACGTTCGTCATGGTCTTTACGGCTGCCGACGCGGCGACCTCTGCCATCTGGCCGCTACTCTGGTATCTCGGCGCCCTGATGGTTGCCGGCGGCGGGTACTGGTTCTGGTTCAATATCCGTGTGGATGTGGCTGCCGAGGGCAATCCCTGGTACCGCGTCTCCAGAGCGGACCTGTTCGTCCTCTCCCTGCTGGGGTCGACGACCTTCGCCATCCTCTGGGGTGCCGTGCAGGCGGGAGCCGGTGTCGGGTTCTGGTCCATGCTGTTCTTCGCGCTCTTCATCGTTGCCAGCACCGTACTGTTCGGCGGTGTGCCTTTCTCAAAATTTGCACACATGTTCTTCAAGCCGGCCGCAGCCTATCAGCGCCACGTCAGTGAAGCCGACGGCTCCCGGCAAAACCTGCCGCCACCCGCGGACAAACCGGAACAGTTCGGTCTTGGCATCAAGCGCGAAGCGCCTCGTCACTACTGAAAGGTTATTGACCGCAGAGACGCAGAGATAACAAAGAGAAATCCTCCGTGTTCTCTCTGTGCCTCTGCGGTGAACATTCAGTTTTAGGAAGAACTTATAGGAGTTGGACATGCCGACATTTGTTTACATGACCCAGTGCGACGGCTGCGGACACTGTGTGGATATCTGTCCCTCGGACATCATGCACATCGACAAGACCTACCGGCGGGCCTACAACATCGAGCCCAATTTCTGCTGGGAATGCTATTCCTGCGTGAAGGCATGCCCGATGAACGCCATCGATGTCAGGGGCTACGCCGATTTTGCGCCACTGGGGCACAGCGTTCGGGTCCTGCGCGAGGAGGAAAAGGGCACCATCTCCTGGCGTATCAAGTTCCGGGATGGCCGCATCAAAGACTTCGTCTCACCCATCACCACCCAACCCTGGGGCGAGAAGATCCCGAAGCTCGCGGAGTACGAGGTTCCCGATGAGAAGGAACTCGACTCTCCGCTGCTCTGCCACGAGCCCGATGGGCTCAAGGTCGACGGAGGCTTACCCACGATTGATAAATCCAAATTCAAACAGGGGGTATATTACTGATGGGCTTCAATACGGTTTTCGAAGAGTGCGACATTCTGGTGGTCGGTGGCGGCATGGGGGGTACCGGTGCCGCCTACGAGGCCCGCTACTGGGGACGCGACCTGAAAATCGTGGTGGCCGAGAAGGCCAACATCGATCGCAGTGGCGCCGTGGCCCAGGGGCTGTACGCCATCAACTGCTACATGGGCATGCGCTGGGGAGAGAATCAGCCCGAGGACCACGTACGCTATGCACGGAATGACCTGATGGGCATGGTGCGCGAGGACCTTGCCTATGACATGGCCCGGCACGTGGATTCCGCGGTTCACCAGTTCGAAGAGTGGGGGCTGCCCATCATGCGCGACCCGGAAACGGGCCGTTACCAGCGTGAGGGCAAGTGGCAGATCATGATCCACGGCGAAAGCTACAAGCCGATTGTCGCCGAGGCAGCGCGCAAGTCTGCCGACAAGATCGACAACCGCATCATGGTGACGCACCTGTTGATGGACGAGAGCAGACCGAACACGGTCGGCGGTGCCATCGGCTTTAATGTGCGCACGGGCGCTCTGCATGTGTACAAGGCGAAGACAGTCATCATCGGCGCCGGTGGTGCCTCGCACATCTTCAAGCCGCGCTCGGTGGGCGAGGGGATGGGACGGACCTGGTATGCGCCCTGGAGCAGTGCCTCGGCCTATGCGCTGCCGATTCAGGTCGGCGCCAAGATGACCCAGATGGAGAACCGCATCGTCCTGGCCCGTTTCAAGGACGGGTACGGTCCGGTTGGTGCCTACTTCCTGCATCTCAAGACCTATACACAGAACGCCTACGGCGAAGAGTATGAGTCCAAGTGGTATGACGAACTGAAGTCGATGGTGGGTCCCTATGTCGACCATCACCCGACTCCCACATGCCTGCGTAATCACGCCTTCGTACGGGAGGTGGCGGCCGGTCGTGGCCCCATCCACATGGTGACGAAGGAAGCGTTCCAGGATCCGCACAAGGAGACCGTGGGCTGGGAAAACTTTCTCGGCATGACTGTGGGCCAGGCGGTCGTGTGGGCATCCCAGGACATCGATCCGAAATACGTCAATCCCGAGCTGACCACCTCGGAGCCCTACGTGATGGGTTCCCACGCCACCTGTTCCGGGGCCTGGGCCAGCGGACCGGAGGATCTCTCTCCCGACGAGTATTTCTGGGGTTACAACCGGATGATGACCGTGGAAGGGCTGTTCGGTGCCGGCGACGCCCTGGGCGGCACGGCGCATGCGTTCTCCTCGGGTTCATTCACCGAGGGTCGGCTCGCTGCCAAGGCGGCAGTCAAATATATCAGGGACCACGCGAACGACAGGGTCGACGTTTCCGACAAGCAGATCGAGGAGTTGCGCGAGCAGATCTACAAGCCGCTCGAGAACTACGAGATCGGACGTAACGAGATCGTCGCGGGTACGGTTTCGCCCAGCTATATCCTGCCGATCCACGGTCTGCAGCGCCTCGAGAAGATCATGGACGAGTATGCCGGCGGCATCACGGTCAACTACATGACCAACGAGCCCCTGCTCAAGCGCGGGCTGGAGCATCTGCGGATCCTGCAAGAAGACCTGGAACACATCGGGGCCGAGGACCTGCATCAGTTGCAGCGTGCCTGGGAGCTCAAGCACCGGGCACTCGCTTCGGAGTGTGTCGTTCATCATACGCTGTTCCGCCAGGAGACGCGTTGGCCCGGTTACTACTACCGTGGCGACCACCCGCAACTGGACGACGACAACTGGCATGTCCTTACCGTCTCGCGGCGTGACCCGGAATCCGGCGAGTGGACCATGGAGAAGGCCCCGGTCTACCACATCGTGGACTAGCCCCTATTTCTCACCGCAAAGGCGCAAAGTACGCAAAGACTGACTTACAAGTCATTGGTTTCTTGGCGCTCTTGGCGGCTTTGCGGTTGGGCCGTGAGAAGTCCGGCTAATGCCCCGCCTAACCCCAAAACAGATCAACGTTGGTACCGATGACCATTGATACTGCTTCCCTATCGACGACCGAATCCAGCGAACCCGGTCGTGCAAACACCGGCTCGACAGAGCAACACGCGGATATCGAAGCCCTTGGGAAAGAGCAGGGGCTCGAGCCCCCCGAGCTGGCTTCTCTTGTTGCCTGTGCTCGCGCCAGTGGTGCAACCCGTCAGCAACTGCCCGGCGTGCTGCGACAGGCGTGTTCCCGACTCGACAACCTCCGTTCCCACGCCTTTCGCGATCTGGCAGGCGAACTCCCGGCCGGTGAAACCGCCGCTGCGGTAGCACGTGCCCGGCAGGCACTGCAGGCCGGTCCGTCCTTCTCGCTGGAAGCGGCCGAGCAGGCATTCGGCGAAGCCCTTGCGTACAGTCTGCAGGACAGTGCCGCAACGCCCGACAGGGTGGCGTCCATCGCCGCCGGGCAGGCAGAAGTGGCCGCGGCGGCGCAGCTCCACCGCAAGGCCGCTGAACTGTATGCCAAAGTGGCGGAGGTGCCGGGCCTCGACGCGGCGACACAGTGGCAGTTCGAATATGGGCGGGCCGCGGTGCTGGATGAGTTGGGCCGGGAATACGGCCAAGACGAGGCCCTGCGAGAAGCGGTCGAACTCTACGAGAGCCGCGTGCTGCCGCTGGCTCCCCGAACCGAACGACCGGCCGACTGGTCGGCGACGCAACATGCGCTCGGCAATGCGTTCGGCATCCTTGGCCAGCGCGGGCGAGGCACCCGTCTGTTGGAGCGGTCCGTGGAGGCGTTCGAGAATGCTTTGGGTGAACGCAGTCTGGAGCAGACACCGATGGGGTGGGCCGCAAGCCGGCACGGTCTCGCCAATGCACTCGGCCTCCTTGCCCAGCGCCAACAGGACCTCCACATGCTGGAGCGCGCGGTCTCGGAATTCGAGCGTGCGCTCGAGGCGCGCGACCGGGAACAAACCCCTCGGGACTGGGCAATGACCCAGTACCATCTGGGCACGGCCCTGTTGACCCTGGGCCAGCTCAAGCACGACAGCGCCTTCGTGGCGCGCTCTGTCGCCGCCTATCAGCAGGCGCTGGAGGAGTGGACCCGGGAACGGGCGCCGCTCGATTGGGCCCGGACCCAGAACAGCCTGGCGTCCGCGTTACGGGTGCGCGGCGAGCAGAACGCTGACCCGCAGGAACTGGAGCAAGCAGTCTCCGCCTACCGGAGCGCGCTGACGCTGTTGACCCGCGAACAGTGGCCTGCAGAGTGGACCCTGATCCAGAACAACCTGGGCGCCGCACTCCACAAGCTCGGCGAACACGAGAATGGCACCGGTTCCCTGGACGAGGCGGTCACCGCCTACGAAAACGCACTGCAGGAGTTGTCCCGCGAGGACAATCCCCTCGCCTGGGCCATGACCTGCGCAAACCTGGGCAGTGCGCGGCGGGGCTTGGCCGAGCGGACACGGGACGTCGAGATATCTCTCCAAGCGGTTGCCGATTTTGAGGCCGTTGCGGAGGTTTTCCATGAAGCCAGCCATCCCCGGTACTATCACCTTGCCAAGGAACAGCTATCCCATGCCCGCAAGCTGGCCGCGGAACTGGCGGAGTAGTCGCTCACAGTTCCAAGTCGTTGCTGACTCGACGCTCAGCCAATGCTTTTAGCGGGATAATCAGGGTCAGGGAATAATCAGGATCAGAGTTGGTCAGAACCAACTGCTTTACGAGTTTTCGTGCGACTTGTGGCTCCTTTCTTTAGCGGCTTTTTTCGGTGAAAACAGCCACCGTGCACAGAGAGAACTAACCGGTATAATGGGGTTTGATGCTCCACCCCTTGCTACCGGTATGCGCCCTTTCATCCTCCTACTCCTGCTGCTACTTCTTTCCGGGACCGGTTGGGGGGATACCGTCGACCCGCGACTCAGAAATCGGCTGGTGGACGCACTGGCGGAAGGATTTGATTACGGCGATCGGTGGGATGTAGAGGTCTGGGTCACCGATATGGCTACGCGACTGTCCAACCGCGTAACCGACAGGGAGGAGCGGCTCACCATTCTCAAGCACACTTACATCGAAGCCCACCAGGCGGGCCTCGACCCGGAACTGGTGCTGGCCGTCATCGACACCGAAAGCAACTTCGACCGCTTTGCCATCTCCGAGGCCGGGGCCCGCGGGCTGATGCAGGTCATGCCCTTCTGGCTGAAGGAGCTCGGCAGGCCGGATGACAACCTGTTCGATATCGCCACCAACCTGCGCTTCGGCTGCACCATCCTGAAGTACTACCTGGATCACGAGGACGGTGATCTCACCCCGGCTCTGGCCCGCTATAACGGGAGTCTCGGCAAGGTCTGGTACCCGCAGCGGGTTTATACCAAGCTTCGGGCGAGTTGGTATCGCTGACCGGACTCTTGGTGACGGCCTGAAGGGCGACCTGCGGGGCTGAACGGAGCTTTGACGACCCGAAGGCCGACCTTGTATCTCTCCACGGGGGCTCTGGCCAGATTCCTGTGGCGGGCTGACGGGCGATCTGCGGGGAGGGGCCGAGTTGGCCGGAGTCTGTGACGGCCCTGAAGGCGTACCTACTCGGGGAGGCGATGCTTTAGCGCGTTGAGAAATCCTGGGGTGGCGTCTCTTCTGCCGCTTGGCATTCCACGGACCTCACATCAGCGGCATCGGGTCCTTCCCACAGCCACGCCTTCAATTGCTCAAGGTCACTCGTTTCACCACAAGCCAGTACTTCCACCTGGCCGTCAGAGAGATTACGGGCGTAGCCCGTCACGCCCAAGGCCTGCGCCTGACGACGGGTGCCAGCCCGATACCAGACCCCTTGGACCCGGCCGCTCACGCGGCATCGCAGACACTGGCTCATGGAAAATCCATGTCCACCGGCTGACCGACTCTGAGAGGTCGCTCCGAGTCGGGTGAAAACACCACATCCACGGGGTAACGGTCGCTGCCGGCAGCAACCGGCTCCACGCCGATATGGTAAAGCTCCCCACGATACTGCCGGTCCCCCACCCGCACTCGGATCTCCTCCGCCGTCTCAATGCCGGCCAGCTGCTCCGCACGTGCCTCCATCCGGGCTAGCAGCTCTCCGGTCCCGGCCATCGTCACCAGCGGAACGCTCTGAAGCCGGGTAACGACGGTTTGTCCCGGCTCGGCATTACGGTTCAACACCACACCATCAAAGGGAGCCCGCACTGCGCTGTAACGCAGCCGCTCGCGAGCATCGACCAATTGTGCTTGTGCCCGCTGGTAAGCCGCTGTAGTTCGGGAAGAGTTGATCCTGGCCAGTTCCAGGTCGTGATCCGAAAGCAGTGTACGGTCGTAGAGTTCCTCGGTGCGCTCCAGCTCACGTCTAGCTTCTTGCAGGGCTGCAAGCTGAAATGCCCGCTCTGCCTCGGCCTGCTGGACCCCCGCGCGCAAGGCCCCCTGGTCCAGTTGCACGAGCAGATCGCCTTTCGTCACACGGTCCCCCGGTGCTACCGCAACCTGCTCCACCACACCGGAAACCAGCGTGCTCAGTTCCACACGCTGAAGCCAACGCACCTGGCCTTCGAACGACTCAGCGGCCGCCTGAGCAGCGGCCATTACCAGGCCGGCACCCAGGAACGTTACGGAAACCCTATTCATGCTCATTTCTCCCCTAACCTCCATCGCCGGATATGGGCGCGTTCGGCAATCCACCCGCCAGCGCTTTCAAGCGCTCCCAAGCCAAAGCACGGTTAAAGCGGTTCTTCGCGGCATCAAGTTGAGCCTCCGAAAGTCGCACCATGGCATCGCCGAGATCGGTCTTTACTTCCAATTCGTAAATCGCACGACTACGGTCGAGGTAGAGGTCACGGTAGTCCTGCAGCGCCAGTATCCGGTCCGCATCCACTCGCAGTGTCTCCAGGTCGAGATAATTATCCAGCAATGCCTGCCGAACCGCATCCTCTACCGCGGCAAGTGAGGCCCGGGTCCGGTTCAAATCCGCTTTCGCCCTGGCAATTTGGGCACCAACGGCGCCACCGCTGTACAAAGGCACGCTCAGTACCACACCGGCGCGCCAATCATCATACGAACCGGCTTCCCGGGCATAAGTAGACGCCTCGATCTCGCCGTCCAGATAGGGCCGACGGCCGGCACGCGCCCCTGCCACTCGACTTTCGGCTGCTTTCACTTCCGCCCGCAGCGCCCGGATAGCGACATTCTCCGCCAGTGTCTTCTTCAACAAGACCCCATATTCGGGTAACTCCTCTTCCAACTGCGGGAGATCGGGACGAACGAGTTCGGATGAGAGCTCTCCCGGGCGGCCCAAGGCAATAGCCAGATGGGAACGCGTCGACCGCTGTCGCGCCTGACTGGTAGCACGCCGCTTGCGTACCGCCTGGTACTCAGCCTCCATTTCCAACAGGTCGATGTCGGAAACCTGGCCCAGTTCGTGGCGGTCCTGCAATCGGTCGAAGTTGACATAGACGACGGCCATCTCCTCGTTGTCCCGCGCAAACTCCAGGTCTGCCAGCAGAACATCGAAATAGGCTTCCATGATGGCGATGCGCCGCTGCCGTACGATATCGGCATATTTCAGCCGGCTGGCCTTGCTAGTACCCTTGGCCGCCGCTTCCTCGGCGGCACTACGACCAAAATCGTAGAGGTTTTTGCGGACGAACAGACTGCCTCGGTGATCGTCATTGGACTGGTCGGCGGCAACTGCGGATGGTTCGATCCAGCGCAGGCGTCCCTCCAACCCAACGTTCACGCCGGTGCGCGATTGCGCCAATCTCTCTTCCGCCTGACTATAGGCCAAGTCGGCGCGGGCCTGCGCCACATCCGTCGGAACGCTCTCTGCCAGAGACAGGGCATGTTCGAGCGTGAGTGGCCGGGGAAGCGAACCAGTATCAGCCGTCGAGGCCCCGACCATCAACAACAGGGCCACCGCTGCGACGCAACGGTCCGGAACTCTCTTCTTCATAACCCTTACCGATGCTGGCGTTTGAACCGGGTGAAGGAGGTTTCCCGGTAATGGCCCTCTGCAACATAACGGCCCAGCAGCATGAACTCTTCGGCGTCACGCGTACGACCGGTGAACCGATGGATTCTCTCTCCGTCCAGATCAAAAAATGCAAAGACCGGAGTGGCACGTACGCGGTGCTTCTTGAAGGCGAAATCCTTCTGGGTCATGAGTTCGCCCGAGAATGCAGTTACCTCGATTTCACCTTCGATATCGACGGGAAAGCTGAGAAAGTGTTCCCGATAGAACGCCTGCACATCCGGCTGATTGAGAACGTGCTCTTTCATCCAGTGGCAAAACGGGCACTCATCCATCTCGAAAAAGAGAAGAATCCCCCGTTTGCCCTCATCGCGGGCAAGCTGTAACTCTTCAGTAAAGTCCCCGAAGGTCTCATTGAAAAAATATTCATAGGGATCACGCTCACCCACCGCGTAAGTTGGTCCGACCAATCCAAACAGCAATACGAATACGGGCATTAGGCGACGCATACTGACCTCCATCCTCGTTTAATTATTATAGGGTTCTCGGGATAAACAGCACTTTTTCCTGTCGCGAGTGCACTCCGAAAAATGCCGTTTAGCGACGGGCCTGCCGATCGAAGCCGTCAATAAATTCCTCGAGTCCTTCGCTGGTAATAGCCCCGACTTCCCGTGCAACCACTGTCCCGTTCGGGGAAACCAGATAGGTCGTCGGCAAGCCGGGAATCGGACCGAGCATCTGGGCATCGGAACTACGAACGCCAACCGGGTAGGTAATCAGATTCTCTTCGAGGAAGCGCCCCAGACGATCCACCTCCAAATCTTCCATGTTGATGCCGACCACGACGGCATCAACATCCTTGTGTTCGTCGTGAAAGTGGACCAGTTCGGGTAATTCTTCGAGACACGGCGGACACCAGGTGGCCCAGTAGTTCACCACTACCCATTTACCCCGGTAATCAGACAGATTGTGGGCCTGACCGCTACTGACATCCTCGAACGTAAGTTGGACGTCAGCCAGTGCGGTCAGACTGGAAGAAACGGCAAAAAGCAGGAAAAAAAGCTTGCGCAAGGAACTCGCCTCCGACGGATGTAGGGATACATTGCCAGCACTCGCACCGATGCGCAACGGACTTTTTAAGCGAAATACTCTACGTTTACAGCCAATCTCGCAGTTTCTGTGCGGCTAAGCCGGAAACGAAAAAAGCCCCGCCGAAGCGGGGCTTTTTTCCCAGGAAGTGCCGAGGTCTTAACGTGCCAGGTAGGCTCTGTCAGACTCTTCAACAACTCCCACCGACCAGGCACCGCGGGTGCGGGCATGGTTGACAGCGGCATCGATGTCACCATCGGACCAGTCATTCCGGATCGTGAAGTTCTGTCCCGGATGAATCAGGTCCGCATCATTGATCTTGTCACGGTTAGCTTTATAGATCAGCGGCCATTTGTAGGGGTTGTTGTAAACGCTGCTCTTGCCGGAGATGCTCCACAGGCTATCACCACGTTCAACCGTATATTCATCGGCGGCCTGCTGCCGCTCCTGCTCTGCCTGCTGCTGGGCCAGGCGTTCATCTTCGAGCTGCTTCTGCGCGAGGGCATTTTCGGCCTGACGGCGAGCACGATTGGCCAACTCCACGGCATTAGTGGTGTCACCATCTGCGAGAGCCGCTTCGGCTTCCTTAACCATATCGGCGCTATCCCGCCAGACTGCGCCCGCGGCTTGGGCTTCTTCAACCGCAGCGTGGGCCGCATCGATCGCAGCCTGTGCTTCGGCGACTGTAGGCGCCTCAGGCTCTTCCTGCTGTGGTGCGGTGGCGCAGCCCACCATAAATCCAAGGATGAGCGCCAATAGCGCCGAGTGCTTCATTACCGTCAAGATTTTCATCGTTCTTGTGCTCCGGGACGATTGATTTTTGTCGAAAAAAAATTCTAATTTTTGGACCGTTTGCTTCGAGGCCAAACTAGCACCGGCTACTGCCCACGTCAATGCGACCCAGTTCTCAAATTCCCTAACAAGAATCAGAGGTTAGGGACAACGGCTATTGTGCCGTGGCCAATGCATGGTCTCGCGCAACGACAGCAGCCGCCTTGGCAGCGGTAGCATTGCGGCGAGCTCGCTCGTATTCGCCATGCTCCAGATCACGGGCAGCCTGCTCCAGGAAGGTTTCCGCCTGGTCCAGGTATTCGGAGGCATGGCGTTCGGCATGGGCTTCCCGAGCTGCATGGATGGCTTGGCGAGCATCGCTCATTTCCTGTGCCGGAGGCATGCTGGCACAAGCCACCAGGACCATCACAAACAGAAGCGGCATCAATCGGATTGTCGTTTCCATCCACAAACGGGTGCCGTTCCGAGAGCCTTCCAAATTCCGCAGGTTCGGGTCGCAGTATCTTATACGCATAGTCATTCTGTTTCCCTAACATCTCGCGCGAAGATATCGTATTCGGGCACTGGATGATAGCTGCCCGATTGGGAACGGGAACGAACAGCAGGCTGAGGCCGGACGCTCCTTGCTCGAGAGCTCAAAATCACCGTACACTCTTGTTTCTGCTAGGATAAGTCCAAACTAACACCGAATTGAAAAAACTGTCAAGGTGAAAAGTATCACCCCGACTCCGGCTGAAACGCTACAATCGACCATCTCGACACGTAAAACAAGTCCGCTATTATAATCGGAGAAGGTATAGAAGTTGCTGGTGCCGGAGAAAGGCTTCGAACCTCAGAATGCCGAATACCCGCCGGAATACATCCTGGAGGTACTGTAGACGTGATGGAAGTGCTTGTCCTCTATTACAGTCGCCATGGCGCCACCGCCGCAATGGCCCGGCTGGTCGCACGGGGAGTGGAAGAAGTGCCTGGGATGCAGGCCCGCCTACGAACGATATCCGAGGTTTCGACCGTCACGGAGGCGGTGGCGGACGCGATTCCCGGGGAGGGTCCGCCCTACGCCTCCATCGAAGACCTGCGGGAATGCGTCGGACTCGCCCTCGGCAGTCCGACGCGATTCGGCAACATGGCGGCACCGCTAAAATATTTTATCGACACCACGAGCCCGTTATGGCTCTCCGGAGCGCTGATCGATAAGCCGGCGACGGTTTTCACCTCCACCTCGAGCATTCATGGAGGGCAGGAGACGACGCTGGTTTCGATGATGCTGCCGCTTTTGCACCATGGAATGGTGCTGCTGGGACTCCCCTACAGCGAGGCGGAGCTGTTCACGACAACCGGTGGGGGAACGCCCTATGGGTCCAGTCATGTTGCCGGTATGGACAACCGTAACCCGATCAGCGACTCCGAACGGAAGCTATGTATCGCCCAGGGGCGACGTTTGGCCGAGTTGGCATGGCGAATGAATCAGGAGAGAAAGTGAGTCAAACCCGCCTTGCCTACCGCATTGCCCTCACCGGCTATTTCGGACTGCTGATCCTGTTGACGGCATGGACAGCCTGGCTTTCACCCCCGGAAAGCTTGCCCATCTCACTGGTCCTGCTGATCGGAGTTGGTCCACTATTATTGCCTCTGAGAGGATTACTGCAGGGGCGTTCCTATACCTTCGCCTGGACCAGTTTTCTGACCCTGCTCTACCTGGTGCACGCAATACTGGAGATCTACAGCAGTCCGGCCGACCGGCTGCTCGCCACGGCGGAATTGCTGTTCGCTCTGATGCTCTATGGAGGAGCGGTAGCCTACGCCCGCTGGCGCGGACAGGAACTCAAGACCGGATAACCGCCAGCTGTTCGCGGACGAAAGGGATGGTGAGCCGCCGCTGGGCAGCGAGCGAGGCGCGGTCCAGGTGTTCAAGCATCGAAAACAGCGAATGCAGGTCCCGTGGGCTGCGTTGCAGAATATAGTTGGCCACCTCGTCCGAAAGCGCCATCCCCCTGCGGCGGGCGCGCAACTGCAGGGCGGTGCGCTTGTCGCCGTCGGCGAGCGGCAGCAGTTGATAGACCGGTCCCCAACCGAGGCGCGAACGCAGGTCGGGCAGCAAAATACCTAAGGCCCCCGGCGGGGCATCGGCCGCCACGATAATCCGGCAGCCACTCTCCCGGGCCCGGTTATAGAGGTGGAACAGGCCAAGCTCCCACTCGGTATCTCCCGCCACCTGCTGAAGGTCATCGACAGCCACCAGGGCCATGGTTTCCAGCCCCTCCAGCATCTCCGGCGCAAGTTCTACGTTGTCGGAAAGTGGCAGATAGACGGCACCGCCACCCCCGCCACTCATCCCTTGACAGGCTGCCTGCAGCAGATGGCTGCGGCCGCTGCTGCTGCTGCCCCAGAGAAACAGGAAAGGCTCATCCCCCCTCTCGAGCTGAACAACGACCTCCGTATTGGGGCCGGCAAAGAAATTATCGAAGGTCGCTCCGTCGCGCAATCCGATCCCGAGCGGCAGTTGAGCGCTCACGATCGATCCGTTGATTGATTGAACAGCTCGCTGTCCATGTAATGTTCATGGGCATAACGCAGGAGGACCATCACAATGGCGGCCACCGGCAATGCCAGCAGCACGCCGATAAATCCAAACAGCTGGGCTCCGGCCATGACCGCGAAGATCACCGCCACCGGATGCAGGCCGATGCGTTCACCGAGCAACAGCGGCTGCAGTACCATGCCCTCGATAGCCTGACCCACTCCGAATACGGCCACCACGTACAACAGGTGCACGGCATCCTGAAACTGCATTATGGCCGCGATGCCGGCCGCCATGATGCCGACGATAAAGCCCAGGTAGGGCACAAAACTGACGAGCCCGGCCAGCACACCGATCAGCAGGGCCAGCTCCAACCCCACCAGCGAAAGCCCCAGTGAATAGATAAATCCCAGCGCGAGCATCACGATCAGTTGCCCGCGGAAGAAGGCCCCCAGCACCTCGTCGGAGGCGCGGGCCAGGCGGACGACATCCGGCTCGAAACGGCGCGGCAGCAGCTCCCGTATTCGACCCACCATCACGTCCCAGTCACGTAACAGGTAAAAGGTCACCACCGGAATGAGGATGAGATTGGCCAGCCAGCCAAGCAGCGTAGCCCCGGAACGGGAGAGCGCGCTAACCACCCCGCGAGCCGAACTGGCGGCCTGTTGCCAGTAGTCACTGACCGCCGTTTTCAGTGCACCCAATTCGAGCCCGCCCAAGTCGATACCCAGCAGGGCTCCAAGCGCCGGCAGACCCTCCCTTTGCACCCAGTCGATGTAGGTGGGCAGCTTCGATATAAAGAGCACGATCTGCCGTTCGAGCAGTGGAATAAGCACCAGCATCAGCGCAAAAATAGCGGCCAGCAGCACTACGAATACCAGGACCACCGAGAGTAAACGTGACAGACCACGGCTCTCCAGACGATCGACGACCGGATCACCAATATAAGCCAATACCGCCCCTGCCACGAATGGCGTCAGGACCGGGGACAGCAGGTAAAGTAAATACCCACCCGCCGCCAGCGCAGCGAGCCGGTACCACTTTTGCGATTCCGTCATCGAACTCCCTTGCGTTCACTCGAGTAGAGGTAATGTGCACGCCTTCCCCAAATTCCGACGTATTTAAGCCCACTCCAGACGGTCGTAACGGCCACGGCCAGAACCATCCCGTCGATCATCGCTTCGGGCAGCGCCTGCATTGCGAGGGAAAAAAGTACCAATAATACCAGCAGCACCTGAAGCGCCGTATTGGCCTTGCTAATAAGGGTGGGTTCCATTTCCACCCGCCCTATCAAGAACTGGTAGGCCGTCGCCCCACTGACGATGACGATATCGCGGAGAATAACCAGGATCACCAGCCAGGCCGGAAGCATGCCGAGCAGGCCCATCGTGATATAAGAAGAGACCATCAAGAGTTTGTCGGCCAGCGGATCGAGTAGCGCTCCCAGCCGGCTCGACCACCCGAAGCGCCTTGCCAGAAAGCCGTCCAGCGCATCGGAAGCCCCGGCGACTGCGAACAGCCCCAGGACCATGCCGTATTGCCGATTAATGAGTAACCCGATCAGCGGAATGACGAGCAGTATTCGAAAAAGCGTGATGAGATTGGGTATAGCCTTCGGACTCACGGCACCAGACGGTAGAGCAAGGCCCTACGGCTTCCTTGTTCTGCGTCTGTTTCGAATCCTACCTGTTCCCGTTCGGGCTTCATTCTTGACTGCGGCGCTATTCCAGGCTGTGGCGCTATTCCAGGCTGTGGCGCTATTCTTACTTGTGGCGCTGTTCGTGCTTGTGGCGCTGCGACTGACGTCAACACGTCACCGAGAGAAAGCGTGTTCACCAGCCTCTCTGTGCCGCCATCCACTTGCAGACTAAAGCCCACCGTATCGGCCTCCACCCGGACCACATCGATATCGGCAATGATGTTGAGACCGGTCAGGTAACCCAGGGCCCGCTGTAATCCCTCCAAGTCGACTATCCCGGCCACATCCAGTTCCAGTCGGTCGCCCGGCATCCCTTCGTGTAAGCTGGAAAAGGCTGCAGACAACCGATCCGCTGCCCCTTCGATCCCCAGGGCCACCAATGACCGTTGATCTTCGCTCTCTCCGCTCCAGCGGAAAGTCGTGTCTCCCTGATACAGCGACCAGCGCACCGCCCAGCGGGAACCTCGCAGTGGATAGAGCCTGCCGACCAGCACTGCCTGGGGGTCGTAGCGTTCGGAGATTTCCACAATGGGCTGATGGAAGTCACCCCAGATATCCGCCGGTCTGACCCGTGACTGCTCGGCCAGATCCAGCAGCGGCAGGCGCACCGGCAACCCGCGGCGCTCTCCAGTAGTGGTCAGCATGTCGCGGGCGACGCCTTCGTCATTGGTGCCCACCAGTTCACGATTCCCACCGTGCTCTACCGCGAGCCAGACCAGCGTGACAGGACGGGCGGCGCCCCATACGGAAATGTCCTGATCCCGCAACAGGTCGTCGACTGCCCGAGCGTCAAAGCGGACCCACAGGACGAGTTCATCGGTCGAGGGTGATTGCCGATAACGATACTGCTGAACGTACTTGGCGACTTTGGCCGGAGTCCTGTTTTCGGCCTGACCGGAGCCACTCACCTTCACCAGGACCTGGGCCAGGGCACGGGCAGTGGCATCCTGTCGCGCAGCGCGGCTTTGATTAGCCACGGGCACCTCGGCCTCGTAGAAACCGAGGTGCTCCCCCGCCAGGACATCGATCCCGGGCAGAAAAAGTGATAGAGAAAAAAGAAATACACGTAACCGCATCATCCGGCGCAAACTATGCGAGTAACTGCAGCAAGTCAAGCAAATAGAGCCGATTCCAAGCCCACGGCGGGACTGGTAAAATAGACTCGCAGGCCCTCTTTCTCAACCGACTCAGGATTCCCCAGTGAGCAGCGACCCAAAAACCGGCCCACAAGGCCTCAGCTATCGTGATGCCGGCGTCGACATCGACGCTGGCAATACCCTGGTCGAACGCATCAAGCCGTTCGCCAAAAGTACCTTACGACCCGGCGTTCTGAGCGGCCTGGGCGGTTTCGGTGCCCTGTTCGAGGTTCCGCTCGATCGCTACCGCAATCCGGTGCTGGTGGCCGGTACCGATGGCGTGGGCACCAAGCTCAAGCTGGCAATGGAGTTGAACAAGCACGACACCATCGGCATCGATCTGGTGGCCATGTGCGTCAACGACCTTATCGTCCAGGGTGCCGAGCCGCTGTTTTTCCTGGATTACTACGCGACCGGCCGCCTCAACGTGGATGCCGCGGCTGACGTGGTGAAAGGGATCGCCGCCGGCTGCGCACAGGCCGGTGCCGCCCTGACCGGCGGCGAAACGGCGGAAATGCCCGGTATGTACCAGGGCGAAGACTACGATTTGGCCGGGTTCTGCGTCGGCGTGGTCGAAAAGAGCGAAATCATTGATGGCAGCAGGGTTGCAGAAGGAGATGCGATTATCGGACTTGCCTCCTCCGGTCCCCACTCCAACGGCTACTCGCTGATTCGCAAGGTGCTCGAGGTGAGCGGTACCGGGCTCGACGCCGATTTTGGTGGCCGACTCATCGGTGAGGTCCTGCTGGAGCCGACGCGGATTTACATCAAGCCGCTACTGAAGTTGTTTCAGGATGCGGATATTGAAGTCCACGCCCTGGCCCACATCACCGGAGGCGGCCTCACGGAGAACCTGCCCCGGGTGCTACCGGAAGAGACGCAGGCCATCATCGACGCCGCCAGCTGGACTCGCCCCGCCATATTCGATTGGCTCCAGAGTACGGGCAGTATCGGCGACGAAGAGATGTATCGCACCTTCAACTGCGGCATAGGCATGGCAATCTGCGTGCCCGGTGGACAGGCACAACTCGCTGCCGAACGGCTTCGCGAGGTGGGAGAAGAAGCCATGATCATCGGTCATATCGAGGCGGGCAGCGGAGAGCGGGTCGTGATTCGATGAGTGCAAAGCTGCCCATTGTGGTACTACTCTCTGGAGGTGGCACCAATCTGCAGTCCATCATCGACGCCGCCCGGGCCGATCTGCCCGTGGAAATCCGGGCCGTCATCAGCAATAGGGCCGATGCGTTCGGCCTGGAGCGGGCCCGCCGTGCGGATATTCCGACCGAAGTGGTCGAGCATCGGCAGTTTACCGATCGCGACAGTTACGATGCCGCACTGATGAAGTGCATCGACGGTTTTAATCCGGAACTGGTAGTGCTGGCCGGGTTTATGCGCATTCTCGGCGATGATTTCGTTCGCCACTACCAGGGCCGAATGCTCAATATCCACCCCTCACTGCTCCCCAGACACCGGGGACTCAATACCCATAGCCGTTGCCTCGAAGCGGGTGATGCCGAACATGGCGCCTCGGTACACTTCGTCACCCCGGAGCTGGACGCCGGGCCCATTATCCTTCAAGCCCGAGTCCCGGTATCGCCTGACGACAGCCCGGAGGACCTCGCATCGCGGGTCCTGGAACAGGAGCACCGGATCTATCCCCGGGCCATTCGCTGGTTCGCGGAGGGACGACTCAAGCTCGAGAACGGACATGCCCTGCTGGATGGACAGCCCGCACTTCAGCGTGATTAGCAGCGACCGGCAGGATAATCTACGGCCGAATCGGAACCATTCATGAACCCGTAGCCTAAATACCGGACGGGTTGTCGGAGATGTGATACAACCCAGGGCAACCTCATACTTTGAAGCGAGCGGTGTAAGTCCTTGATAGCAGGTCGTCGGCAGCACGCCGCCGGGAATGGGAATGGGAATGGCGGTGTTCGACAATGCAGGAGCACACTTGTCGAGGGATATTGCCGTCGAGCGTACACGGATGAAAGATGATCGCTCCTGCAAAATCTTCACTTCCTACATCCCTGTAGGTCGTATTCAGAGCGTACCGGCTATCAAGGACTTGGTTCGCTCGCCGGCATCAAAAGTGGGAGTATGCGGTTACCCTGTGATACAACCCGAGTTGGACCTCAAATGGGAGTTGACCCTGAACGTGGCATATTTTGCTTTGACGACGGCTCTGTTGGTGGCACTGCTGGCGAGTCCCGCCGGGGCCAAGCCCACTTATGCGCCCGAGCCCTACGAGGCCCTGTACACGGTTCATGCCAACGGACTCAAGGTTGGCGAAATGACCCGCAAACTCGAGAAGCGCCCCGACGATACCTGGTTGATGGAGTCATCGCTCTACACCACAGGGCTGGTTGCCCTTTTCAAGGATCACCGACTTACCGAAAGGAGCCTTTGGCGCTCTCAGAATAGCACCCTCATCCCCCTGGACTTTCAGGCGAAACACACGGGCGGCAATGACGACTCTGTCGAGCGCATGCGCTTCGACTGGAAGGAAGAGGTCGTCACCTATCTCCGCGAAGGTAAAGAGACGAAGGTGGCCGTGCGACCGGGGATTCTCGACAAGCTGCTATACCAGGTCGCACTTGAGCGCGACCTCTCGGAGGGGGAGAAGCACCTCGAGTACACCTTCGCCGATCGGGGAGAGATCAAGACCTATCGGTTCGATGTGATCGGGCAGGAGCAGTTGGAGACCCCTCTCGGTACCTATCAGACACTGAAGGTCCAAAGGGAGGATGTCACCCTCTGGGTTGCTCCGGCGCTCGACTACACGCTGGTACAGCTCGTCCAGGAAAAGAAGGATTACACGGCCACCAGTTATATCACCAAACTGGAACGCCAGGAATAATCCGCTCCCGCAGTCTACCGGGAACCTCTAAAAATTCATTTTTTGTCACTCCCGCGAAAGCGGGAGCCCAGTAAATCAATGGCTGGATTCCCGCTTTCGCGGGAATGACGAATTTATAGAAGTGCCCTAGCGTCGAAAGCCGCTTCAGGTGACGGGCAGCGTTACACCGCGCTGTCCCTGGTATTTGCCGCCTCGATCCAGGTAGGAGGTCTCGCATACTTCATCCGATTCGAGAAACAGCATCTGCGCAATGCCCTCGTTGGCGTAGATCTTGGCCGGCAGCGGCGTGGTATTGGAGAATTCCAGGGTCACATGCCCCTGCCACTCGGGTTCCAATGGCGTTACGTTGACGATGATGCCGCAGCGCGCATAGGTCGACTTACCGAGGCAAATGGTCAGTACGCTGCGTGGAATGCGGAAATACTCCACCGTGCGGGCCAGTGCGAAGGAGTTGGGCGGGATAATGCAGACGTCCGACTTCACGTCGACGAAGCTGGACTCGTCGAATCCTTTCGGATCGACAATCGCCGAGTTGATATTCGTGAAGATCTTGAATTCATCGGCACAGCGCACGTCATAGCCGTAACTGGAAGTTCCGTAGGAAACGATCCGGTTACCGTTCACCTCCCGGACCTGACCGGCCTCGAACGGCTCGATCATGCCCTGCTCTGCCGCCATGCGGCGGATCCACTTGTCGCACTTGATGCTCATGGGAAAATTTGAAACGCCCAAGGGAAAGGCATCAAAGATACAGGGAAAAGGGGAGCCCGGACAAGCCTGAGTTTTGACCCCGGGGAGCGAGCGAGGAGATGGTTCCCAAAAGGGATGAGCCACAGAGAACACAGAGTTCACGGAGGCCTTCACGCAACCAGGCCGTTCTCCGTGTCTCTGTGCCCTCTGTGGTTAAGGCCGTTAGCTTCAGATCGGTGTCAGTCGTTCTGGATGACGATCTTCGGGAAACGGGCGCTGTAATCCTTCGCCTGGCCGGCAAGCTTGGCACCCACCTTGCGAGCGATATCCCGGTAGATCTGGGAAATCCGGCCGTCGGGATGGGCCACTACGGTCGGCGTGCCGCTGTCGGTCTCCTCACGGATGGAGATGTCCAGCGGCAGGGCACCGAGGAAGTTCACGTTATACTCCTTCGCCATGGACTGGCCGCCGCCCTCGCCGAAGATGTGTTCCTCGTGGCCGCAATTGGAGCAGATGTGGATGGACATGTTCTCCACCACGCCCAGCACCGGCACCTCTACCTTCTCGAACATCTTGTAGGCCTTGCGGGCATCCAGCAGAGCGATATCCTGCGGGGTGGTGACGATCACCGAGCCCGAGACCGGGACCTTCTGCGCCAGGGTCAGCTGCGTATCACCGGTACCCGGTGGCAGATCAATTACCAGGTAATCGACTTCACGCCAATTGGTGTCGTTCAGCAGCTGCTCCAGGGCCTGCGTCACCATCGGGCCACGCCAGATCATCGGCGTATCTTCGTCGATCAGATAGCCGATGGACATGGACTGGATGTCGTGATTCACGATGGGTTCCAGGGTATGGCCGTCCGGCGAATCCGGCTTTTTGTCGTGAACGCCGAGCATGCGCGGCTGGCTGGGGCCGTAGATATCCGCATCCAGCAGACCCACGGTAGCGCCTTCGGCGGCGAGCGCCAGCGCCAGATTCACCGAAGTGGTGGACTTGCCGACGCCGCCCTTGCCGGAAGCGACGGCGATGATGTTCTTTACGCCCTTGATGTGCTTGACACCCTTCTGGGCAGCATGGGAGACGATGCGGGTATCGATCTCGATTTCGGCGCTATCAACGCCCTCCACCTGTTCGACAAGCCCCTTCAGCTTGCCGGAAACCTCGTCACGGTAGCCGTTCATCGGGAAACCGTACTCGACGACGATTTTCACCTTGCCGCCGTCGATCTGGATGTCTTTCACGGCCCTGGCGGAGACCACGTCCTTTTCAAGGTACGGATCGGAGTAGCCTTTGAGCGCCTCTTCAACCTGCGACTGCGACACCTGTGCCATCATTCTCTCCTGGGTTTTTTGCCGGCGCCATGCGCCCGGACATAATAACTGAGTAATTCAATCGGAAATTATCGCAGAGATTCATTAGTGTCGCAAACCACCGGCCGGTACGGAAGCCTTTGCCGCGATTATCGACAATAACGATATTCCTCAGGGCCGCGTAGTAGCGGCCTGAGGGGCGATTATCCCCAAGTCTGAGCCGTGATCGGTTCGCGGCTTCTGCCTCTTCCACGTCCTACGATCGAAGGCTAGAGGTTCACTCACCTTGCCTCATCAGGGCAACCGCATCCTTAAAAACGAGCGGTGTAAGTCCTTGATAGCAGGTCGTCGGCAGCACGCCGCCACGGACGGCGGTGTCAGACAATGCAGGAGCCCACTTGTCGAGGGATGCTGCCGTCGAGTGTACACGGATGAAAGATGATTGCTCCTGCATAATCTTCGCTTCCTGCATCCCTGTAGGTCGTATTCACAGCGTACCTGCTACAAGGACTCAGTTCGCTCGCCGGCATCAAAAAATGTGAGTATGCGTTTACCCTGCTTGTCTCACCCGCTCGCTGGCGGTCGTAACCCATAATTTGGTACTGTATCCCTCTTTTTCAAGCAACGGAAATCTCCCCACCCCGATGGCCGACAAACATCGCAAAATCCTGGTGACCAGCGCCCTTCCCTACGCCAATGGTCCGATCCACCTTGGCCACCTGGTGGAATACATCCAGACCGACATCTGGGCGAGATTTCAGCGCCAGCGGGGGCACCAGTGCCTCTACGTGTGTGCCGACGACGCCCACGGCACACCGATCATGCTGCGAGCCCAGAGGGAGGGAATTTCTCCGGAAGAGCTCGTGGCACGCATGAGCCGGGAGCATCAAGAGGATTTCGCCGGCTTCAATATCGGCTTTGACAACTATCACAGCACCCATTCCGACGAGAATCGGGAATGTGCCGAAATCATCTACACACGACTGCGTGACGCCGGGCATATCGAAACCCGCACCATCACCCAGGCATTCGATCCGGTAAAGGAGATGTTCCTGCCGGATCGCTTCATCACGGGGACCTGCCCGCGCTGCGCTGCGAAAGAGCAATACGGCGACTCCTGCGAGGTCTGCGGCGCCACCTATACGCCGACGGAGCTCAAAGATGCCGTTTCGGCCATCTCCGGCGCCAAGCCGATTGAAAAGAAATCGGAACACTTCTTTTTCAAGCTGGCGGATTTCGAAGGCATGCTCCGCTACTGGATCGGCAGCGGACACCTCCAGGAGGCTATCGCCCACAAGCTCGAGGAGTGGTTTGATGCCGGGCTGCAGGACTGGGATATCTCTCGGGACGCCCCCTATTTCGGCTTCGAGATCCCCGACGCGCCGGGCAAATTCTTCTATGTCTGGCTGGATGCGCCGATTGGCTACATGGGATCCTTCAAAAACCTCTGTAGCAAACGTGAGGACCTGGAGTTCGACGACTGGTGGGGTCCCCATGCCAACTGCGAGCTGTACCACTTCATCGGCAAGGATATCGCCTACTTTCACACGCTATTCTGGCCGGCGATGCTGCATGGCGCCGGATTCCGGTTACCAAACGCCGTCTGGTGTCACGGCTTTCTTACTGTAGACGGACAGAAGATGTCCAAATCGCGCGGCACCTTCATCATGGCTCGCAGCTATCTCGACCATCTGAATCCGGAATACCTGCGCTACTACTTCGCGGCCAAACTCAGTGACGGCATCGAGGACCTGGACCTCAGCCTCGAAGATTTCCAGCAGCGGGTCAACTCGGACCTGGTGGGCAAAGTGGTGAATATCGCCAGCCGGTGCGCCGGGTTCATTGCCAAGAGGTTCGATGGGAGACTCTCCGCACATCTGAGCGAGCCGGAACTCTACCGGGATTTCGTCACCGCCGGCGAGTCGATCGCCGCCCACTACGAAGCCCGCGAGTTCAGTCACGCCATGCGTACCATCATGCAGCTAGCGGACCGCGCCAATGAGTACATCGACGACAAAAAGCCGTGGGTGGTGGCCAAGGAGGCGGGACGCGAGCAGGAACTACACGATATCTGCTCTGTCGGCATCAACCTGTTCCGGGTACTGATGAACTACCTCAAGCCGGTGCTACCGGAAACGGCCGGGAAGGCGGAAGCCTTCCTGCACATCAGCCCGCTGACCTGGAACAACTTCGAGACACCACTAGTGAACCACGCCATCGGGAAATTCAAGCCATTGATGACACGGGTGGAAAAGGACAAGGTGGACGCCCTCATCGCGGCTTCGAGAGAGGATCTGGCTGCTGCCCAGCCGACCGAAAAGCCCCGGCCGGCGTCGGGACCTTTGGCCAAGGACCCCATCGCGGAGACGATCACTTTCGACGAATTCGCCAAGGTGGACCTGCGTATCGCGCGGATCGCCAAGGCTGAACCTGTGGAGGGCGCGGACAAACTGCTCCGCCTTACGCTTGACCTGGGAGGCGAGACCCGCAACGTCTTCGCGGGCATCAAGTCCGCCTATCAGCCGGAGGAGCTGGTGGGTTGCCTGACCGTGATGGTGGCCAATCTGGCCCCGCGCAAGATGCGTTTTGGCGTCTCCGAAGGGATGGTGCTGGCCGCGGGGCCGGGCGGTAAAGATCTATTCATCCTGCAACCGGACGACGGCGCCGAACCGGGTATGCGGGTAAAATAGGGAACTCTTGCCCATGCTTGCTTTACTAAACTAGTCAGGTATTGTCATTCCCATATGACTGAATACGCTCTCATCCTGGTCAGCACGGTGCTGGTCAACAACTTCGTCCTGGTGAAATTCCTGGGGCTGTGCCCTTTCATGGGCGTATCCCGGAAGCTCGAAACGGCCACGGGCATGGGGCTCGCCACCACCTTTGTGCTGACCCTCTCCTCCGTGTGCAGCTATTTGGTGAACGAATATTTGCTGGCACCGCTGGGATTGGAGTACCTGCGCACCATCAGCTTCATTCTGGTGATTGCGGTGGTTGTGCAGTTTACCGAGATGGTAGTGCACAAGACCTCACCGCTTCTCTACCAGGTGCTGGGTATTTTTCTGCCGCTTATTACCACCAACTGTGCAGTATTGGGCGTGGCACTGCTGAACACCCAGGCGCAGCACGGTTTCCTGCAATCGGCTGTCTACGGCTTTGGTGCCGCTGCGGGGTTCTCGATGGTGCTGGTACTGTTTGCCGCCATGCGCGAACGCATTGCGGTGGCGGATGTTCCGGTCGCCTTTCGCGGGCCGGCCATTGCCCTGGTTACCGCCGGCCTGATGTCGATGGCATTCATGGGCTTCTCGGGTCTGGTCAAAGGTTGAACTTCGATGAACCACAGGGAATACGGAGAAAAAAAGATGCACCGCCGAGGCGCGGAGGGCGCTGAGAGACGCAGAGAAAAATCAACATATCAGGGAAGCGAAACCTTGGCTTCCTTTCAGCAAACCTCTACGAATCTCCGCGTACTCTGCGTCTCTGCGGTGCAATGCTGGACATGCTGACTGCCATTCTCGCCATCGCCGGTCTCGCCATCGTCTTCGGGCTGCTGCTCGGCTATGCGGCCGTGCGCTTCAAGGTCGAGGAAGACCCGGTGGTGGATCAGATCGATTCCATCCTGCCGCAAACCCAGTGCGGGCAGTGCGGCTATGCCGGCTGTCGCCCCTATGCCGAGGCCATTGCGGCGGGTGAAGCGGAGATCAACCTGTGTCCGCCGGGGGGCGAGAACACCATGCTGGCCCTGGCGGATCTGCTCGGGCGCGACCCGATCGCGCTGGACGAAGAAGGCAAGCCGCAGCCCAAGATGGTTGCGGTCATCGACGAGGATACCTGTATCGGTTGTACCCTGTGCGTGCAGGCGTGCCCGGTGGACGCCATCCTCGGGGCCGCCAAGCAAATGCACACCGTCATCGAAAGCGAGTGTACCGGGTGTGAACTCTGCGTCGATCCGTGCCCGGTCGACTGTATCGAGATGAAGCCGTTGGAGGAGACCATCCAAACCTGGAAGTGGCCCTATCCGGTGGTCGTGGAGCAGCGGAAGCGATGAGCCGCCAGCTGTCGAATTTCCCCGGAGGTCTTCACCTGCCGGGGCATAAAGAGCTGTCGGTCGGTGAGGCCGTTGCTGCGGCCGAAATCCCCAATCGGCTGATCATCCCCCTGCATCAACACATTGGCGCGGCCGCCGAGCCTCTGGTCGAAGCGGGACAGAAGGTACTGAAGGGCGAAATGCTGGCCAAGGCCAAGGGGTTTGTCAGCGCTGCCGTGCACGCCTCCAGCTCCGGGACCATCCTTGCGATCGAAGATCGCCCGGTCGCCCACCCTTCCGGACTGCCGGCCTTGTGCATTGTGCTCGAAACCGACGGTGAGGATGTCTGGTGCGAACGCCATCCGGTCGAGGATTATCACTCTCTCGATCCGAGCGCCCTGCGGAACATCATCCGTGATGCCGGCATCGTCGGTCTGGGTGGAGCGGGATTCCCGGCCTATATCAAACTCAACCCCGGCGCCCGTACCGCCGTTGATACACTGATCCTTAACGGCGCCGAGTGCGAGCCCTACATCACCTGCGACGACCGGTTAATGCGCGAGCGTGCCGACGAAATCATCGCCGGCGCACGCATCATGCGCCACGCCCTGCAGGCGAGCAAAAGCCTGATCGCCATTGAGGATAATAAACCGGAGGCAATCGCCTCCGTACGTGAGGCCCTTGAGCGGCTGGACATCGATGACATCGAGGTCGTTGAAGTCCCCACCCGTTATCCGATGGGCGGAGAGAAGCAGCTCATCAAGGTAGTCACGGGCAAGGAGGTCCCTTCCCAGGGACTGCCTCTGGATATCGGCGTCGTCTGTCACAATGTGGCCACAGCAGCCGCCGTGCACCGATCGGTGGAGTTGGGCGAGCCGCTCATTTCGCGCATTGTCACCCTGACCGGCGGCGTAGAACGCCCGCGCAACCTTGAAGTCCGCATAGGCACCCCGATAGAAGAACTCCTTCCGCAAGCGGGCGGCCTCTCCGCCAATGTCGAGCGCCTCATTGTCGGGGGCCCGATGATGGGCTTTACCCTCCAACATCGCGAGGCGCCGGTCGTCAAGACGGTCAATTGCATTCTCGCCGCCACGCGGGAGATGGACGCCTCCCGCGGCCCGGTCCGCCCCTGCATCCGCTGCGGTGCCTGCGCCGAGGCCTGCCCGGTGAGCTTGCTGCCACAGCAACTCTACTGGTATGCCCGCGCCAAGGATTTCGACAAGGTTCAGGATTACAACCTGTTCGACTGTATCGAATGCGGCTGCTGCGCTTATGTCTGCCCCTCCAATCTGCCGCTGGTGCAATTCTATCGCTTCGCCAAAACCGAGATCTGGTCCCAGGAGCGGGAGAAGAAGGCGTCCGACCTGGCACGCGAGCGCCATGAATTCCGCACCGCCCGCATCGAGCGCGAGAAGGCCGAACGGGCCGCACGTATGGCCAGAAAAAAGGCCGCCGTGAAAGGAGACCAGGGCACGGGCGACAATGCGAAAAAAGATGCCATCAAGGCCGCCATGGAGCGCGCAAAGGCCAAAAAAGAGGGTGCCGGAACCCAACCCAAAAACACCGAGGATCTGACGAAAGAGCAACGACGCAAGCTGGCCGAAGCCAAGGCCCGTCGCGAAAAAGCACTCAAGGACCAGGCACCGAACGGCGCATCCGGCGGAAAAGAGGAAAAATAGCCCCAATGGCCGAGATTAATTCCAGTTCACCCTACGCCCACAATCCTCAAAACGTCACGGGCGTAATGTTGGCGGTAGTCTATGCACTGATTCCGGCGACCCTCGCCTATGTCTGGCTATTCGGGCCGGGCGTGCTGCTCAACATCGGCATCGCCGCGGTGTTCGCCCTGAGCGCTGAGGCCACCATACTCGCCTGGCGAGGCGCACCGGTGCGGCCGGCCCTCAGCGACGGCAGCGCGCTGGTGACCGCCTTGCTCCTGGGGCTCGCTCTGCCACCACTCTCCCCCTGGTGGCTGACAACGGTCGGCATTCTGTTCGCCATCATTATCGCCAAGCAACTTTACGGCGGCCTCGGCTTTAATCCTTTCAACCCTGCCATGGTGGGTTACGTGGCGCTGCTCATCTCCTTTCCGGTCGAGATGACCACCTGGCTGGCGCCGGAGTCGCTGCGTAGCGGCGAGCTCGGCTTCGGCGCCATGCTCAGTTACGTATTCACCGGCAATCTTCCCGTCGGACTCACTCTCGACAGCATTACTGCCGCCACGCCGCTGGACGAGATGAAAACCCAGTTGAGCCTGGGTCAAACGGTCAATGAAATCCGCTCCGCAAGCCCCCTATTTGCCCAATTCGGTGGTACCGGCTGGCAGGTCATCAATGGTCTCTTCCTGCTCGGCGGGCTGTGGCTGCTCGCACGGCGCGTCATCACCTGGCATGCGCCGGTCGGCCTGCTCGGCATGCTGTTTCTGCTGGCGGGCTTCTTCCACTTTTTCGATGCCGGTCAATATCCGGGACCGGTGTTCCATATCGCCAGCGGCGGTGTGTTGCTAGGCGCCTTTTTTATCGCCACCGATCCAACATCCGGCGCCACCAGCAACAAAGGGCGCCTGGTGTTCGGGGCCGGGGCCGGCGCACTGATCTATCTCATCCGCACTTTTGGCGGCTTCCCCGATGCTGTCGCGTTTTCAGTACTGTTGATGAATATGGCCGCACCGACCATCGACTATTACACCCAGCCCCGCGTTTACGGCCATATTCGAAAGGACTGAGCGATGCCGCTAAAGAACATGCTGCTCGGTGCCTTCCTGCTGGGGGTTTTCGCCATTGCGGGAACCGGCCTGGTTGCGCTCACCCATAGCGTGACAGTGGAGCGTATTGCTCAAAACGAGCGGGAAGCACTGCTGAGTTTGCTTCACCAACTGGTTCCTCCCAAACGCCATGACAATGATCTGTTTGAGGATGTCACCTATGTCACGGACCCGCGTCTGGGCACTTCGCGGCCGGTGCCTGTGTATCGGGCACGCCGTGACGGTGAACCGGTGGCTGCGGTTCTTGCTCCCGTTGCCCCGGAAGGCTATGGGGGCAATATTCGGCTTCTCGTGGCTATCAATATCGATGGCACCCTCGCGGGGGTACGGGTTTTGGGCCACCAGGAAACCCCGGGGCTGGGTGACAAAATCGAAGCCGAACGCTCCGACTGGATCCTGCAGTTCGACAGATGCTCCCTGGAGCAACCGCGACCCTCCAACTGGGCGGTAAAGAAAGACGGCGGGGTATTCGATCAGTTCACGGGAGCCACGATTACCCCTCGGGCAGTAGTGAATGCGGTTCACGACACCCTGATCTATTTCCAAAACAACCGCGAGATGCTATTCGAACGGAACAGCGCAGCGGAGGCAGACGAGCAGGAGGAGGACGAGGAGCATGGCTGATAGCGCCTACGGTCAGATCGCCGCCGATGGTTTCTGGAAAAATAACGTCGCGTTCGTACAGATTCTGGGACTCTGCCCGTTGCTGGCGGTTACCTCGACCTTCGTCAACGGTCTCGGACTGGGGCTGGCGACCACACTGGTACTGGTCTCCTCGAACGTCACGGTTTCGCTGATTCGGCATCTGGTTCGACCCGAGGTGCGGATTCCCGTATTCGTTCTGGTCATCGCCTCCTTTGTCACCGCGGTGGAGTTGACCATGAACGCCTGGTTCCACGACCTCTACAAGATTCTCGGCATCTTTATCCCGCTCATCGTCACCAATTGCGCAATCCTCGGCCGCGCCGAGGCGTTCGCCTCCAAAAACGCCGCCGGCCCGGCCCTGGTCGACGGCCTCACCATGGGTTTCGGCTTTACCATGGCCCTGGTCCTGCTCGGTGGCATGCGGGAGATCGTCGGTTCCGGCACCCTCTTTGCCCAAGCCCACCTGATGTTCGGTGAAGGCGCCCGCGACCTGGCCATCACAGTCATTACCGACTACCGGGGTTTTCTGCTCGCCATCCTGCCGCCCGGAGCCTTTATTGGCCTGGGCCTGCTGATCGCCTTGAAAAATGTGGTTGATAAAAAGATTACCGAACGCAGCAAAACAGCTCCCGCACCTGTAGAACCCGCGGCAGAACCCACCGCCTGAGCCGTGGGTCGGCTTCAGCCCAACACCCCTATAAGGCCAAAGGAGAAACACCATGTGGAAAAAGGTCCAAAATTATAACCTCACCTGGCATCACCAGGAGCGCCGGGGCGCCATCCATCTCAAACTGGAAGACGGGAGTGAAGGCATTCTAAATCACCTCTCCAGCCAGGATTTGGGGGCATTCACCGCTCTGCTCCGTGACGAACCGCTGATCTGGTATCACACCATTCGCGGCGACATCACTACCCACTCCGCACCCCAAGACGAAGAGGAGCGGGACTGATTGGAAACAGCAACCGCAAAGACGCAACGAGCACCAAGCCAGGCTACTTAGCTCTCTTTACGTCTCGCGGTAAATTCGTCAAACATTCGGGTCACATCAAAGCCCCATGATCACCCGGGCGATGAGAAAATAGAGCAGCAGGCCGCCGGCATCGACGATCGTGGTAACCACCGGAGCACTCACCACGGCCGGATCAATACCGAGTCGACTGGCGAGCAGGGGCATGCCGGCACCGACGAAGGTGGCTCCGGTACAAATGACAGTAAGAGCCAGGGCGACGGTTGCCGCCAGCGGAAAGCTGAAGACAAAGGCCACGGGGAAGTAGGCCAGCAGCGCAACGGCGGTACCGAGCAATAAACCAACGCGGGTTTCGCGGAAAATCACCTGCATTCCATGCCCTCTGTTCATCTCGCCAGTAGCCATAGCGCGAATCACCGTAGTCGCCGACTGGGCACCACTATTACCACCCACACCAATCAGCAGCGGAATGAACAGGGAGAGCGTGACCACCTGCTCCAGCAGTGGTTCGAACACGTTCAGCACCTGGACCGTGACGGCACCGGCCAGCGCCAGCAGCACCAGCCACAGGAGTCGGGCACGGGTAAGGCCCATGAGCGTGGTGGCGAAATAGGGTCGGTCGAGCGGCTCCCGGGCACCGGCGCGGGCAATATCCTCCTCCTGCTCCCACTGCAGCACATCCATGGCGTCATCGACGGTAATCAGCCCGAGCAGGCGCCCGCTGGCGCTGACCACTGGAAGTGCCAGCAGGTCCGCAACCTGGATCAACCGCGCCACCTGCTCCTGATCAGTGTCCGGTCCCACCGTGGGAACCGAGGCATCCAGCAGTTCGCTGACCGTCCGATCTGCTTCCGCCATGACCAGATCACTTAACATCACCAGTCCGACAAATTGCTCGCCCGGCCCCAGCACCGGCAGTGCGTTGACGGTTTCCACCCCGGCCCCCTCCCTTCGGACCCTGTCCAGAGCCGCCGCCGCGGTCAACGCGGGGTCAAGCGAGAGGTATTCCGGCGTCATGATCCGTCCCGCGGTCTCTTGCGGGAATGAGAGGAGCTTATGGGTGAAGCGCCGCTCCCGGGGGCTCAGTCGGGCGATGAGTGCCCTGCTCACCGGCTCTGGTAGCTGATCCAGCAGCCGGACCCGGTCATCAGGATCAAGATCCTCCATGAACCGGTACACCTGAGCATCCCGCAGGTGCGCAAGGAGCTCTTCCTGCAAGGGCGCCTCAAGCTGCTCGAAGGCAGCTCGTGCCTGCTCCGGCGGCATGCGGGAGATTCGGTCCGCCCGCTCGGGTGGCTCCATGCGCCGTAACGCCTCGGCCTGATCAAATCGATCTACGGGTTCCGTTTTGCTAACCATGCTTTGAACGATGTCCACTTTGATGCCTATAGCCTATCAGCTTGCAGACTCCGCCGATCGGGGATCGCGGAAAACGCGGCTACCATCTTGAAGAGAGCGTCGCCTGTCCTCCTTTACAGTCGCAAGGATTTGCGGTCGCAGGTGCCACACGAAGCGAAAGGACCGCCACCAGATGCAACCCTTTGCACTCCGCGTCCTGATCGGCGCAAGCGTTGTCATCGGGCTCTTGCTGCTCTTGCTGCTGCTGTGGTGGGCAATGGAAGCGCTACTGTTGACCTTTGCCGCCATACTGGCGGCCATCGTCCTGCGCACGTCATCGGATTGGGTGGCCACTCACACCGGAATGGGCGACAAATGGGCCCTCATGCTGGTGCTGGGCGGGGGCCTGTTCATGCTAGCGGGGGTGATGGTTCTGGCGGCGCCTCAAGTTACCGAACAGGCCGCACAATTACAGCAGCGCCTGCCAGAGGCGATTGGGGCCATCCATGAAGCGCTGCGTGAACGCGCCTGGGGAGAATGGCTGCTGGATCTCCTGCCGACGCAAGAGGAGCTGGAAGAGCAGAACGGAATGGGAAAGGTGCTGTGACGAGCCACCGGGCTTGCCTATACAGCCGTTCAGGTCTTCGCCGGCATCGTTATTCTGATCTTCGTTACCATCTACCTGTCGTTCGACCCCCGGCTGTATATCAACGGGATACTGCACCTGGTCCCACTGTCCCGTCGTCCCCGTGCCGCCGAGGTGCTGGCGGCCACCGGGGCGACCCTGCGCTGGTGGCTATTCGGGACCCTCCTCAAGATGATCGCCGTCGGCTTGCTGACTTTCGTTGGCCTGTGGGCCCTGGACGTGCCGTTGGCGATGCTGCTCGCCATTATTGCCGGCCTGCTCGATTTCGTGCCCTACATCGGTCCGATTGTCGCTGCATTGCCGGCTATCCTGATCGGGTTTACCGGGGGCCTTGAGCTGGCATTTTGGGTCGCTGTGGTCTACCTGATCGTGCAGCAGCTGGAGAGCCTCGTGATCTCGCCGGTGATCTACCATCGCACTGTCTATATGCCGCCGGCACTGACCATCCTGGCAGAGGTCATTCTTCTGGCGATGGCCGGAGCGATCGGGCTGATCCTGGCCACGCCACTGATGGCACTGACGATCGTGCTGGTAAAGATGCTTTATGTGGAACAGGTCCTCGGAGATCGAGGAATCCCCCGCTCCCAGGTACCCCTCGCTGACAGCGAAGCACTGTATCCGGGTGGCGAAAAAGATGGAGAGGATTCGACGCAGCATGGCAAGGAGTGAACAGGGGGCGTTGGGCACGTCCTGCATGAAACCGGGGCAGTCGCACGATTTTACATTTATGATGACACCTCGCTTTCTGACCGACCCGATCCCCGATGAACCGCGAAAAACGTACCGAGATATTCCGTCGCCTGCGGGACAACGACCCCAGCCCCACGACCGAACTGAACTACTCCACCCCCTTCGAGCTGCTGATTGCCGTCATTCTGTCGGCCCAGGCCACCGACCGCGGCGTCAACAGGGCCACGGCCAAACTGTTTGCCGTGGCCAACACACCCGGCGCCATCCTCGAGCTGGGGGAAGAGGGGCTGAAGGAGTACATCAAGACCATTGGCCTGTTCAATTCCAAGGCTGCCAACATCATTAAGACCTGCCGGGCTTTGGTGGAGAAACACGGCGGCGAGGTGCCGGACAACCGCGACGCCCTCGAAGCGCTCCGCGGCGTCGGCCGCAAGACCGCCAATGTGGTGCTCAATACCGCTTTTGGTGAACCCACCATTGCGGTGGATACACACATCTTTCGCGTATCCAACCGCACCGGCATCGCCACCGGAAAGAACGTTCTGGAAGTGGAAAAGCGCCTGCTGCGCCTGGTCCCCAAAGAGTTCCTGCACGACGCCCACCACTGGCTCATCCTTCACGGCCGTTACGTCTGCGTTGCCCGCAAACCTCGCTGCGGAGCCTGCCTCATCGAAGACCTCTGCGAATACAAACACAAGACCGAGGACTGAAAATTCGAACCGCAAAGGCGCAAAGAACACTAAACCTGCACCGCAGAGGCGCAGAGTACGCGGAGTTTCGCAGGGAAAAATCGAAGGGCTGCTTCGATAGGAGCGGCGCTCACCGCGATTGCATATCGCCGACGGTGAAAGCAACTGACCATTATTTCAAGGAACTCTGCGCCCCTCTGCGCTCTCCGCGTCTCTGCGGTGCAGATTCTTTTCTTTAGACCGAGGACTAGACACCCCCGATTGCACCGCAGAGGCGCAGAGTACGCGGAGATTCGCATGGAGAATCGAAAGGCTGCTTGGTAGGAGCGGCGCTCGCCGCGATTGCATATCGCCGACGGTGAAAGCAGCTGAACATAATTCAAAGATCTCTGCGCCCCTTTGCGCTCTTTGCGCCTTTGCGGTGAAATTTCTTTTTTCTTTACGGCTTTGCGGTTAACTTCCGCACCATGATTTTCGGAAACGACAGAAACACGATGCGGGCCGCCTACCGGGAGGCGTGGCAAAAACGGCGTGAGGGAGCTCCCCTGGAGCCGCTGGAGGCGCAGATCGTAGCGGTGGTGGAAATGCACCCGGAGTATCAGAAAGCGCTGGAGAGCGCCGGTGTGCTGGAGCGCGATTACACGCCCGAAAGCGGCGAGTCCAACCCCTTCCTGCACATGGGCATGCACCTGGCCATCCATGAGCAGATCAGTACCGACCGGCCCGAGGGTATCGCCCGGCTGTACAAAAAGGCGCTAAAGAAAGTGGGAGACATCCATGAGGCGGAACATCGCCTGATGGAGTGCCTGGGGCAAATGCTCTGGTCCGCCCACCGCCACGGCAGTGAACCCGACGAACGTGCCTACCTCGACTGCATCCGGCGGGTGGCCAAGGGTAAGTAAACGTCAACAGCTGTTGCACCGCAGAGGCGCGTAGGATGGGGTGAGTACAACGAACCCCATCAAGCCACAAGAATCGAATTCAGAGGGAAGCCAGACGGCGCTCGCGCTCACCCTTTCAAAAACCCTGCGTTCCTCTGCGCTCTCCGCGTCTCTGCGGTGAGATATCGCCGTTACTTCTTGCCGATCAACTCGATGGCATAGCCGTCGGGGTCTTCCACGAAGGCGATAATGGTGGTGCCGGCATGCATGGGGCCGGGTTCGCGCAGGATCTTGCCGCCACGCTCCCGGATCGCCTCGGCCGCCTGATAGACATCCTCCACCTCCAGGGCGATGTGGCCGTACCCGTCGCCGAGGTCGTAATGATCGACGCCCCAGTTGTAGGTGAATTCGATAACCGCCTGCTCCGACTCCTCCCCGTAGCCAACGAACGCAAGGGTGAACTCCCCCTCCGGATACTCCTTTTGCCGGAGGAGCTTCATCCCGAGCACGTTGGTGTAGAAATCGATGGAGCGAGTGAGATCGCCTACCCGTAGCATGGTGTGCAAAATCCGCATCAGAACCTCCAAAAGCGATTTACCGCAAAGGACGCCAAGAGCGCAAAGAACAACTGACAGATTCACCGCAGAGGCACAGAGTACGCGGAGGACCGCAGAGGAAATAAACCGGGCTACGGTTCCGTTAACTGTAATCCTCTGCGAATCTCAGCGCACTCCGCGTCTCCGCGGTCCAAATCATTTCTTTGGCGGTTAGAAATGCAGTTTAGCCGCGTTTACGGGCTGCGATGCGCAGGCGCAGGGCGTTCAGCTTGATGAAGCCTTCGGCGTCTTTCTGATCGTAGGCGCCGGCATCATCCTCGAAGGTGGCGATGCTCTCGTCGAACAGTGAGTCGCTGTCGGACTGGCGGCCGGCAATGATGACGTTGCCCTTGTAAAGCTTGACGCGAACCTTGCCGTTGACGTTTTCCTGCGAGGCATCGATCATCTTCTGCATCATCTGCCGCTCCGGACTCCACCAATAACCGTTGTAGATGATCTCGGCATACTTGGGCATGAGTTCATCTTTCAGGTGCGCCACTTCACGGTCGAGGGTCAGGGACTCCATGGCCCGATGGGCACGCAACATGATTGCTCCGGCGGGGGTTTCGTAGCAGCCGCGGGACTTCATGCCGACGTAGCGGTTCTCGACCAGATCATCCCGCCCGATGCCGTTCTCGCCGCCCACCTTATTGAGGGACTCCATTACCTGGGCGGGTGTCATCGGCTTGCCATCGATGGCGACGATATCACCCTTCTCGTAGGTCAACTCCAGCAAGGTTGGCTTGTCCGGTGCTGCCTCCGGTGCGACTGTCCAGCGCCACATTTCCTCTTCCGGTTCGGCCCACGGGTCCTCCAGGATGCCGCCCTCGTAGGAGATGTGCATCAGGTTGGCGTCCATGGAATAGGGGGACTTCCTGCCCTTTTTGAAGTCTACCGGAATGCCGTGCTCCTCGGCGTAGGCCATCAGCTTTTCACGCGAGAGCAGGTCCCATTCCCGCCAGGGTGCAATCACCTTCACATCCGGCTTCAGCGCATAGGCGCCCAGTTCGAAACGCACCTGGTCGTTACCCTTGCCCGTCGCGCCGTGAGAGATCGCATCGGCCCCGGTCTCGTTGGCAATCTCCACCAGGCGTTTGGCGATCAACGGCCGCGCGATGGAGGTACCAAGCCGATACTCACCCTCGTAGATAGCATTGGCCCGGAACATCGGGAAGACGTAATCGCGCGCAAACTCCTCACGCAGGTCCTCGATGTAGATCTCCTTGACGCCCATGGCCTGGGCCTTGGCGCGTGCCGGTTCGACCTCCTCGCCCTGACCGATATCGGCGGTAAAGGTCACCACCTCGCAATGGTAGGTATCCTCGAGCCATTTGAGGATAATGGAGGTATCGAGGCCGCCGGAATAGGCAAGCACGACTTTCTTGATCTCGGACATGGGGACTCCCGATGGCTAAAGATGCAAAAAGCCCGCAACGCGGGCGTTTTCATTGGCTACAAGTATACCGCAGGGCTGAGAGACGGCGAAACGGGGGCACCAATGGATCCTGTCACAGTCAAAGACTGTCCTTGTTCTTTGTTGAGATTACTGCATCATAACGCCACACTATAACCGCCTTATAAGGGCTCATGGTATGCAAAACCCGAGTGATATCGAACTGGCGCTACGTCGCGTACCGCTTTTCTGCGACCTCTCCGCCGGGGTGCTAAAAGCACTTAGCCAGGAGGCGGTTCCTGCCTCCTACGGTCCCAAGAACTTCCTGTTCAAGGCCAGCGACAAGCCCGATCACCTGCATGTGCTGTTCGACGGAACCGTTAAAATGACAACCAGCTCTCTCGATGGCCGGGAGACGATCATCGAGCTGCTGCAACCTGTCGACTGCTTCCTGATGGCGGCCGTACTGACCTCCAAGCCGTACCTCATGTCGGCCCAGGCCATCACCGATGTCGAAGTCCTGCTGGTCCCGAGTGCACTGTTGCGCCAGCTGGTATCGGACGAATCGCAACTGGCGCTGACCATGGTCGCCTCGCTGGCAAACCAGTATCGGCAAATGGTCCGGCACGTAAAGGACCTGCGCCTGAGGACGGCGGCACAGCGGCTGGGGATCTACCTGCTGGGCCTGGTGGAAAAAGGCGACAGCAACACGCTGGCACTTCCCTTTGTCAAGAAGCTGATTGCCGCCCGCCTGCACATGACACCGGAGAGCATGTCCCGGGCCATTGTCACCCTGCGCAATGAAGGTGTCGATGTGACGGAAGATGAAGTTCACATCCACGATATCGATGCGCTTCGCCGCTTCTGCAAGGTCGACAATATCCTCGATGAGCTGGAGGAGGAATTTTTCGTCCTTACCGATCGCTGATGAATGGCGCCGGAAATCTGCGAAGGTGCTCCCATCAGGTTGCAACCAGGAGATAAACCATGAAAAAACTGGAAATGACCGAAGTGATCATGGCCGCCAAAGCCCGGTCCGGCCTGGGGTGGGAGGCCATTGCCGCAGAGGCCGGTCTGGCCCCGGTATTCCTCACCTCGGCCTGTCTGGGCATGAACAGCCTCAAGCCGGAATTTGCCGACAAGCTTTGTGAGGTACTGAATCTGCCCGCCGAGGTATCCACTGCGCTGCAGGCGTTCCCGCACAAGCGGTGGGACCAGGCTATCCCGACCGATCCGGTGATCTATCGCTGGTACGAGATCGTCGGTGTCTATGGAGAGACCATCAAGGAACTGATCCACGAGAAGTTCGGTGACGGGATCATGAGCGCCATCGATTTTTCAATGGACATCGACAAGGAGGAGAACCCGGCCGGTGACCGCGTGGTGGTCACCATGAACGGAAAATTCCTGCCTTACAAAAGCTGGTAAGAGCCCACTGTGGACGTCCATCCCCAAATGCGCCACTCCACCGGAACTGCCGGTCCGCAAGGATCGAGCAGCCTCTGCTGTATCGACCGGACTTCCTCGTGACCCCCTGGGAACTGCTGGATACCGCGCCCGTTACCGGCGAACGGGGTGAACTTCGGCTTTACCGGCGTCGCGAAGAGTACTCGATTCTGGTATCCGGCGGCGGTGGTGAGCTGATGAACAGTCGGCTCCATGGTTCCGAGGACGCCTTGGCCGAACGGGCCTGCTCGCAGGTGGCCGATCGGGCCAGACCGCGGGTGCTGGTCGGTGGATTGGGCATGGGCTTCACCCTCGCGGCGGCACTGAAGCAGCTCCCGCCCGGTGCCGAAGTGACGGTGGCCGAACTGGTGCCGGCGGTGGTGCAATGGAACCGGGAACTGTTGGGCGCTCTGGCCGGACACCCGCTCGAGGATCCGCGCACTGTCGTGCATGGCGGCGATGTCGGGGTGGTTCTGAAACGCGAGAAGAGTGCATTCGATGCCATCCTGCTCGACGTGGACAACGGCCCGGAGGGCCTGACCCGTCGTAAAAACGACTGGCTCTACTCCTTCAAGGGACTGGAAGCCGCCTTCGACGCGCTGCGGTCTGCGGGGGTACTGGCTATCTGGTCGGCAGGTCCCGACGGGGCTTTCGCCGATCGCCTGCGACAGGTCGGGTTCGATGTCGAGGAGACGATAGCGCGGGCCCACGGCCCGAAAAAGGGCGCCCGGCACACCATCTGGTTGGCCACTCGGCCGTCGTAAAACGACCAGCCGCTGCGGAGGGCTATTCTCCTGCAGACAAGCGGACGGGTTGAGTCGGATTGGGCCGCGTCACCACGTACACTGCCACCGTCATAAACAGAACCGCCATGGCGACCGGCACGGCCGTCCCACTACTGACCCAGGCGATCCAGAACCAACTCGGGAAAAGTAGCAGTACCGTCATCTGCTTGGCACGCCGCGGTATCGCGCGCTCCTGCTCCCAGCAGTACAACAGAGGCCCCAGATGGCGGTGCGCTTCCAGCCAACACCGCAGTCTTTTGGAGCCACGGCTGGCGGCCCATGCAGCCACCAGCAGAAACGGCACGGTCGGCAGTCCGGGCAAGGCGATACCGGCCAGGGCCAATCCCGTGAAGAGATAGGCCAGGAGAGCAAAGGGCCAGCATATGTTTCGCGTAGACTTCATTCAGGCAAATCAGCCGAATTCCCAGTTGGTAAGTAAAGTATACGATGGGTCAGTGGGTGTCGCAATCGACCTGTCGGAACGCCAGGGAGGGTTCCACCCTCCTGGCGCCCCCGCTCAGTCTCAAATGAACTCGATACGTGCCGGCAACCCTTGCCTGGCGACGTTGCCCACTACCCAGTCGGTCAGGAAGGTGACTCCGGGGCGGTGCGGTTCCGGACAGCCGAGTTCGTTGTGGTTGACGCCGGCTCCGGCGGCGACTGCCTTCGGCAACGGGTTTTCACCCAGCCGATGCATCCGTGCTCCGAGCTCCCGGTGACCGAAACCGTGCTCGATCCCGATCACGCCGCGCTGTATCCCGCCACGGACCAGGACAACCCCCTCCACACTGCCTTCGGGGCTGACTACCCGGATGTGGTCGCCGGTTTTTACGCCGAGCTTCGCGGCATCGTCGTAGTGCAACCCGATAGGATTGGCCGGCTGGATTTGCTGCAGCCGTGCGGTCCCGATGGTGTGCGATGACTGCAACTGCGATTTGGTACTGACAACCCGCAACGGCCATACCTCAGCCGGGTAGACCTCTTCCAGTGGCGTTCCATCGGCAAGCACGGGTGGCTGCCAATACGGGGTGCCCCGATAGCGCTTGCCGGTAAGGCTATTGCGCGCCAGAGCCAATTGCTCATTGTATAGCTGCATCGCCCGCGGGTAGCGCTTGCGGAGAAATTTATCATCATAGGCCGCTTCCGGGTCCTCGAAGCGCCCACCGCGGGCATAGAGGTAAGCCACCTTGCGCCACTCCTCGCGCTTGAGCACCCGTTTCAGTTCCGGCAAGAGGCGGGTAACACCGGTGGCGGCGATCTCGTCATCGTCGGCATCGGGTACCGGCGTGCCGTCGAATGCAATGTTGGCCGCTGCCCGCAGATACCAGTCCTCAGCCCGCTCGATCGGATACTCGTTACCGTCACTATCGGTAATCGCACCGGCACTATAGCCCGGCAGCCCCATACGCTTGCCGACCGCAATAAGGAAGCTTTCCATCTCCATTACCTGCCCGTTAGCCGCACGCGCCTGACGCGGTTCGACCACAGGCCAGCGGGCAGAGTTGACCTTGGCCAGATGGCCACCCCAGGCGCTCGCCCAGCCCCAGCTCTCGTAGAGTACCGAATCGGGAACGATATAGTCGGCGTACTGGTTCGTCTCATTGATAAACGGATCGATGGAAACGATGAGTGGCACGACCTTTGGATTGGCGAGCCGCTCCCTTACCTGTTCCGTCATGCCGGACACCCCATAGACCGGGTTGGTACTCCAGAGGATCAGTGCCTTGGCGCTGTAGGGATAACCATTGAGCATGGCCGGCAGGAACTCCGAACTCATGTTCGGGCTGAGAGGGAGCCAGGGTGCCTCCGACGGGTAGGGCTTGCCAACCGCCTGCTTGCGTTTGAACTCGGTGGTTTTCTCGTACGGAAAACCGTTGCGGCCGAGACCGACACCCTTGGGCTTCTGCATGCCCTTGAAAGTGGCCAGGTTGTAGCGTGGCCCCGGCGCCACATCCTTGAAGCGACCACCACCGGCACTGGTACCACCCTGATGATTGAGGTTGCCGATCAGGGCATTGAGCATGACGATGGCATAGGCGGCATAGAAGCCGTTGCTGCCCATGGTACCGCCATGGGTATCCACCGCGGCGCGCTTTCCGTGACTGGTGAACTCACGGGCGAGTTCGGCAATCTCGGCCTCGGCAATATCACAGGCATCGGCGTATTCCGCCAGTGTGTGCTCGAAGGCGGCCTCACGCAGCAGCGCCAGACTGGTGGCAACCGCCACCTCACCGCCTTCGGCCAACGGAGCTTGCCCCTGGTAGAACAGCTCGCCGCGATCACCTGCCGTGTGGGAGTGCAGTTTCCCCATCTCGTCCGCCACCACAAACGGATCGTCATCACCTCCTTTCGGCTCGAGGCCGAGGTCTGAGCCACGCAGCATGCGCCCGAAATCAGCGCCCGGCTCGACGATCACCAGGTGAGTGGCGTTGGACCAGCTTGCTTCGCCCACCCTGGTCGCGGCCGCGGGATTGGGGCTGGCCAGGAATCTGGCGTCGTAGGCGTCCTGTTCCATGATCCAGCGGATCATGCCCATGGTCAGGGCGCCGTCGGTGTTGGGCCGAATCGGCAACCAGCGGCCGTTGTCCTCGGCTGCAATATTGTCGGCATTGGTCAGCACCGGATCGACCACCACGTACTTGAGGCCACGGCTGCGTCCTTTCGCGATCAGGTGACCCTGGCGTTTGAACGGGTTACCGGCATTGCCCGGTGAGGTGCCGATGAACAGCAGAAATTCGGAGTTGGCGAAATCCGGCTTCAGGTGCGGCTGCGCCTTCCAGTTGTCGAGCAGCGCGGCATAGCCCGAGCGCATCGACAGCCCGCAGTAGGAGCGGTGGCCGGCGAAATTACGAGTGCCGAAGCTCTTGATGGCAAAGCGCTTGGCGAAGGCCAGACGACCATCGTTGAAGGCCGACATGAACACCATCTGGTTCGACTTCGGCCCCAATTCGGGCTGCTCCGGGTCGAGCGGGGTCTCCACATCACGAATCGCCCGCAGCCCCCCGACGTCGCCTTCCCGGAACAGGTCACCGCCCTCGACTACCTCTTCGACCAGCTGTTCGAAGGAGATCGGTGCCCATAGCCCGGCGCCGCGTTTGCCAATCCGCTTCAGCGGTACGCGCACCCGCTGTGGACTGTCGAGCTTGGCCAACACCGCATTGCCGCGGGCACAGGCAGTGGCGCGGCCTTCCAGCCCCCGTTCCTTGTGCCGGCTCACCCCGGCGAAGCTCTCCAGCACCGAGGTCTCGTACGGCAGGTGCGGATCAGCGGACAGGGTGTGGTAGGGATTGCCGCTAACCCGCAAAACCTGGTCGTTGGCCTTGTCGATACGAACCCGAACACCGCACAGGGTGGTGCACCCCATGCATACCGTGTACGACACCTGCTGCGCCGGATTGAGCCGGACCTGACCGGTCACCGGGTCAACCTGGTATTCGGGTTGGGGGGCATTACCCGCGAAGGGATCATTGGCGCGGGTGCGATCCAGGAAGCCCTTCAGAAATTGATCGGCAGTGTGGCTGTAACCGATACCGAAAGCAGCCAGGGCACCCACTGCACCCATACCCTTGATGAACTGACGACGATTCTTGCTCATGGGAGACTCCTCAACCTTGTACATTAGCGGTGGGACGCAGCAGCGCGGTCAACGCCAGCGCGATCAGCACCCATAGTCCAAGCGTACCGACGATACCCAACAGGCCTTCGGGCCCGAGCGACAGGTGAACGCCATAAAATCCGACGTCGTTTTTCGGAATACCTTGTCCGGCCATGAAGATCTCCCAGCGCCACATCCAGGCGCCGGAAATTGCCAGCAAGCCGGCTGCTATCGGCGCACGATGGAACCAGGCCAGCACCAGCGGCAGTAGCAAGCCGAACAGCAGCCAGAGTCCGAAGGACACCGGGCGGTATTCGGTAGCGAGTCGCAACAGCGCGTGAGCCGTGCCGCTACCGCTGACCCCCAGCATCCAGGCGAGCACCGTGAGCCCGGTAAGCGCCAGAGCAGCCCATAGCCAGCGAAAAAGTGTCCGTCTCGGTGTCTCGAAGCGGCCGACAAACAGCAGTGCCAACCCGGCACCGCCGGCGATCCCGGTGGTGAGATAGACCACCGGCAGCAGCGCCGAATGCCAAAGGGGTCGGGCTGCAACCACCGCCACTTCCGCGCCGGTATAGAGGGCAACCAGGGCTGCAGCGACTGCAGTCACCCAGCCCACACTACGCCGTGCGCGTGGCAATTCGACCCCGGAGCCTGCCAGCAATCCGGCAACGCGACCAACCGGACCAGGGTCCCGGGCCCGCTGAGCCAACTCCGGCCGCAGTGCCAGCCAGCCGTAGAGAGTCAGCAGTCCTACATAGGCCGGCAGGAAGAACGATCCCCACGCCATCCAGGAACCGGCCTGTCCAAAGGCGTAGAAATGCCAGAACCGATCCGGCTGATGCAGGTCGGCGAGGAGCGCAACCGGCGCCGCCAGACCAGTAGTCAGGGCAACCAGCAGCGCAGCTCGGGCTGCCCGCTGATCAGGTGACCATCGCAGCACGTAGGCCGGCAGCGTAATCAGAAAGGCACCGACACTGAGGCCGATGATGAAGAAGTACTGTACGGCCCAGGGCAACCAGGCGGGTTGCTGACTGAAGCCAGTCAACTGAAGCACTTCGGGATTCATGACATCACCTCCTCAAGGGATGCACGCAGCGGGGCCGGCACTCCCTCCACCTTGCTTTGCAGCCTCCCGTCGAGGCCGATGTAACGAACCTGCGGTTCGGTGCCGGCCTGTTCGTTGAGACGGCTGACGCGATGTTCTGCGATCAACTGCGAGACCGCAGTCTTGGGGTCATTGAGGTCACCGAACACGCGGGCCCCGCCGACGCAGGTCTCGACACAGGCCGGCAGCAGTCCCGCATCGACACGGTGCGCACAGAAGGTGCACTTGTCGGCCGTACCGGTCTCTGCATTGATGAAGCGCGCATCGTAGGGACAGGCCTGAACGCAGTAGCCGCAACCGACGCAGCGGGTGTTATCCACCAGCACGATGCCGTCGGCACGTTGAAAGGTGGCATCCACCGGGCAGACCGGGATGCAGGGCGGGTCCTCGCAATGATTGCAAAGACGCGGCAGTACGGCGCGGCGTGGCCGGCCGCCCTCGCTGAGCTCATACTGGGAGACCACGGTGCGATAGCTGCCAAGCGGAGTGCGATTTTCGGTACCACAGGCAACGGTACAGGCCTGACAGCCGATGCAGCGACGCAGGTCGATGACCATACCCCAGCGCTGGCGGGAGTCGCCCGTGGGACGTTCGGTGGCGGCGTGGCTCGGAGCAACGGCTGTCGCCGCTGCTCCGACGGCGATACCTTTGAAGAAGTTACGGCGGGATGTATCCATGGGGCCAACCTCGTCTCGTATGCTTGATGCACATCAAGGCTAACCCCCGTCACGATCACGAGGGTATTGTGGTTAACCGCAGGCGTATTGTGGTTTTTACTTAAGGGATCCCCTTCGTGGCGGAGAGATAGAGTCGAATCACGTTCCCAACGGTATGGGCATCCAGCTTTTCCATTAGATTGTGACGGTGAACCTCAACGGTCCGGAGGCTGATACCGAGCTCCCGGGCAATACGCTTGTTGGGTTCGCCAGCCGCAACCAGCTCCAGTACCTCGCACTCCCGCGGTGTCAGCGACTCCAGCCGGGCAGCGGCCGAATCGCGTTCACCCTGCCGCTGGTGCCGATGCCGAGCCTCTCCTGTCGCGGCCTGTACCCGCTCGAGAAGTGCCTGACCATTGTAGGGCTTCTGTACGAAATCGAAGGCACCGGCACGCATGGCCCGTACCGCCATCGGCACATCGCCGTGGGCTGTTAGCAGGATTGCGGGCAGGGAGGGATGACTTTCAGCCAACCGCTCCAGCAATTCCAGCCCACTCATTCCCGGCATGCGTACATCCAGGATCAGAACTCCAGGTTCACCCCGGTAACCCTCCAGAAAAGCCTCCGCAGAGTCGAACGTCTGCAGCGGGAGCCGCAGCGTCTCCAGCAACCATTTCAACGAACGGCGCATGGCCTCGTCGTCATCCACTACGAATAGCGTCGGCTCAAAGTTCATCATCGTCTTCCGCTACGGGCAGCGTAAATTCCAGGGCGGCACCACCGTTCGGAGCATCGGCCACCGCCAGCCCACCACCATGCGCCTCGATAATACTGCGACTGATGGAAAGCCCCAGACCCATGCCTTGCGGCTTGGTGGTAAAAAACGGCTCGAACAGATGCTGCCGCGCTTCTTCGCTCAGGCCGGGACCGGAGTCCATCACCGTAACCCGAACGCCATCGGCTACGCGGGCGGAGATGACCTCGATCTCTCTCCGCTCGCACTCGGCCTCCTCCAGCACCTCCACCGCATTGCGCATCAAATTCAAAACGACCTGCTCGAGCTGAATCGATTCGCCGCATACCCGCGGCAGCGACGGCGCCAGAACAGTCTGCAAAGCCACTCCATGCCGATGCGCCTCCGGCGCAAATAGTGAAACCGCCTCGATTACCGCATCGTTCAAATCGATCGGCACGGGCCTCGGCTCCTCCTTGCGAAGGAAGCTACGCAAACGGTGAACAATGGCTCCGGCGCGGGCCGCTTGAGTGTCGATCTCCCGCAGTGCATCGATCAGCTCCGGCGCGGCTTCCTTTTGCCGCAGCCGTACCAGACACCCTTCGGCGTAGTTACCGATGGCCGCCAGCGGCTGGTTGACTTCATGGGCCATTCCGGCCGCCAGTTCACCCACGGTATTCACCCGCGCTGCGTGGGCCAATTCCGCCTCCCGCTGGCGGATAACCCTCTCCGCCGCTGCCTGTTCCTGCATCGCCTGTTTCAATTGTTCATTGGCCGCAGAAAGCTGCGCCGTGCGAACCCGCACCTGCTGCTCCACCCGAGCAGTATGCCACACCACCCATAGCGCCGACAGAAGCAGGCCCAGCAGCCACGGCCAATAGCGTCGAACCATTTCCACCGGCGTCATCTGTGAATCACGACTGTAGGGCGGCAGTTCCAGACGGTGAAACAGGTCGTGGACCGGCTGATAGTCCACGGGGATGGTCCAACCCGTAAATGCGGCCGGAGCTTCATCGGATTCGAGGGCAAACAGTGCCTGTGTCACCCGTTTCGCCAACTCGCGCGACGTGTGCCGGGCCTTCGCGAATGGCCAGTCCGGATAGAGGGGAGTCGAAGCGGCGCAGCGGAAGCCGTAGTGGTTTTGCGGCGCCAGCACCCGCAATTCTCCTGGGGGCAGCTGTCCCTCAGCCACCATCCTTTCGAGCAGACAGGCCCGCAGGATACCGGCGTCTGCCTCCCCGGCAGCGACCGCATGGGCCACACGGTCCATGGGGAAACCGATGAAACGAAGCCGAAGGTCCTCGGGTTCAACCCCGGCTGCCCGCAGCGATGCCTCCGCCACCTGATAGCCGCCGAACGCGCCGCGGTCCACGGCCAGCAGAGAACGGTCCTTCAGATCATCCAGTTCTTGCAGAGCCTGATTGTCCCGGCGTACGACCACAGCCGAGCCAATGCTGTAATTCGGGTCATCGGTGATGCGCGACTCTACAGTGGCGATGCGCGAGATCCCGTATGCGGCCTCCAGCTGCACATAATTGCCGGGATTGGTGAGTACGAAGTCCAGCTCTCCGGCGGACAGCGCCGCATCCAGTGCAATAAACTCGAGAGGTAGCAACCGGAACTCATGGCCGGGAAGGGTCCGCCGCAGATATTCGACAGTCCCGCCCCAGGTCTCGACCGCCTGCTCGACACCGCGGTAGGCGAGTACGCCGATACGAACCTCGGCGGCAACCACCGAGGAGGCGAACAGAAGTGTCAGAAGTCCGATCAGCAGCGGGACACGTAAAAAGCTCGCTCGAGTTATCATCGTACCGCCATTCTAATCGAGTCGGCCTTATGGCTCACGTGGAATCGATGCGGTTGAGCCCAGGTCTGGAATTGCCCATCGACAACATGAGCCGCTGAACAGGAATCAACGGCACGGCCCCAAGCTCCGGCAGGCCATTGACGCCAGGGCGACCACCGCTGCAAGGGGAATACCCAAGCCCGAGTACGCCCCCATGACCCAAGAGGTCGCACCGCTGATCAGGCACCATAGTAGCGGCACCACGGCCAGCACCCAATGGTTCCGGCCGGAACTCATCAACAAAAGGCCGAGAGTTCCTATAGCGGTTGGATCAGGGGCTAACAGGAATAGTTCGACGCCATTCCAGTCACGCCCGGCGAAAATTCCGACCAGCGGGTGACCGAGGGCGGAATAAAGCAGCAGGGTAATTCCCACGCCTGCGACCGCATCCACCCGCCAGGCAAAACGCAGTCGCCCCGAGCCGCCGGCCACAACCAACAGCAAACCCTGCAATGCGAACCCCGCAGCGAACCAGGGCGCGGCCAGGAAGACCTCGGCGTAGTAACGTAAAAAGAAGGCCCAGGCGATGAACAGCCAGACGGCACCGAGTACGCCGGCAATCCAGCGGCTTTGCCGCGGCCCGCTATCGCGGGTGCCGACGAACATCCAGATCGCGACCGAAAAAGCCACTAAATGGCCGGGCCACACCATTCCGTTGTAACGCTCGAACAACCGGAAGTAGACCTCCGGCGTAAACATCAGCAGGTCTTCCAGCCGGTAGCCCTGCCACTCGCCCATCACAGATCCCGGACGTAGGCCGATATGCGCTCACGCATCGCTGCACCGGGCAAAGAACCGGTGGCGGCACCCATGTTTTCGCGCATATGCTCAACCTGGGTGGTCGCCGGTATGGCACAGGTGATGGCCGGATGGGAGACGATGTACTTGAGCAGAAATTCCGGCCAATTGCGGCAGCCGCAATCCTCTGCCCAAGGCGGCAGTGGGTGGCGCTGTACCTTGTCGATGAGCGACCCGCCCCGATAGGGACGATTGGCAATCACAGCGATATTGCGTTCTGCTGCCAACGGCAGAATGCGCGATTCCACTTCACGATCGACGGCGTTATAGGTCACCTGAACGAAATCGACAGGGTGGCTGCGCATGATCGCCTCCAGATCCTTGTGCCGGCGTCCATGGGACGTGGTGATGCCAACGTAACGAACCCTGCCCTCCTCCTTCATGGCAAACAGCGTCTGCAGATGCTCTCGCCAGGCCACCAGGTTATGCACCTGCAGCAAATCGAAACGTTCGACACCCCACAAGCGCCGCGACTCGGCAACCTGGGAGCGCCCTTCGGCCCCCGACGAGGTCCACACCTTGGTAGCCGCAAACAGGTCCGGCGGATAACCGAGCTTCTCCAGGCCATAGCCGAGCACCGCCTCCGCCGATCCATACATGGGCGAGGAGTCGATCACCTCACCGCCGAGCTCGAAGAAGGTGCGCAGTACTTCGGTGCGCTCATCACGCAGGAGCGGGTCGGTTCCGACGTTGAAGGTAATCCAGGTCCCCATGCCGATGACAGCGAGGGGTTCGCCCGTACCGGGGACAGGTTTGGTGTTTACCGGCCGTTCCCGATTGGCACCAAAACCGCTGGAGATTCCGCCGAGAGCGATGGCCCAACCCAGTGCGCCGAGAAAGCGTCGTCGTGACAAGGGGGCGATTATGCGCATCGGTGCTCCTCTTTGAAGCCGGCGGGCAAGGGAGACAAAAATCTTGCCATGCAGAAAGGATACATCCCTATACGGCTTTCACGCCTCCATTCACCGGCAATCGAACGTGGCGGTTGTTTCCCACTGCACGGGTGGTCGATAATTCCCCCTAGCCACCACAACGCCCGGAACCCATGCCTACATCCCTCAGCCAGGAACCCATCCGCGTCGTCCGGCGCGGTAATGTCGAATTCACCCTGCTCGGCACCGCCCATGTCTCGCGGGCCAGCGCCGAAGAGGTCACCAGACAGCTCGATGGCGGGCAATATGATGCGGTGGCCGTGGAGCTCTGTCCCTCCCGCCACGCGGCATTGACCACGCCGGATGTCTGGGGGCAGACCAATCTCTTTCGGCTCATCCGCGACGGCAAGGCGGGGATGCTGGCCGCCTCCCTGGCTCTCGGCGCCTATCAGCAGCGCCTCGCGGACCAGTTCGGTGTGGAGCCCGGTGCAGAGATGCGGGCGGCGGTGGAACGGGCGCTGGCCCACAGCATCCCCGTTCTGCTGGTGGATCGCGACATTGGTATCACGCTGAAGCGCACCTACCGCAGCACACCCCGCTCGCAGAGGTTTACCCTGTTGGGCGGACTACTGGCCAGTGTTCTTTCCCGGGAAAAGGTGAGTGAGGAGGAAATAGAGCGGCTGAAAGAGGGCGATATCCTTGAAACCACCTTCGCGGAATTCACCGAGCGCTCCGCCACTCTCCAGGGACCGCTCATCGACGAGCGCGATCGCTACATGGCGGCCCGCCTGTGCGAAGAGGCCGACGCGGAGAACTACCGCCGGGTCCTGGTAGTAATCGGAGCCGGTCACCTGAAGGGGCTCGCCGACTATCTCTCCCGGGGCGAAGGATGTATCGATCCACAGGCGACGATTGCAGAACTGGAAGCGCTGCCGCCACCTGCGCGCTGGCCGCGCGTACTGCCCTGGATTATCGTTGCGGTCATACTGACCGGCTTCGCCATCGGTTTTTCCCGCAGTCCCGAACTGGGCGGACTACTGGTGTGGGAGTGGATTCTCATCAATGGCACACTTTCAGCCGTCGGCACCCTGATTGCCGGCGCCCACCCATTGACCATCCTCGCAGCCTTTATCGCCGCACCCTGGACCTCGCTCAACCCGATGATTGGCGCGAGCATGGTGGCCGGGGCGGTCGAGGTGTGGCTGCGCAAACCGCGTGTGGCCGACTTCGGCACCCTGCGCTCCGATGTCACCTCGCTCCGTGGCTGGTGGCGCAACCGCGTCTCACGCACCCTGCTGGTGTTCTTTTTGGCCGGCCTGGGCTCCTCTCTGGGAACCTATCTGGCCGGATTCCGTATTTATGATCACCTGCTTGGCGGCTGAATACATCGCCGCCCTTCTCCCGGGAAATACATGCAGCGAAATCCATATCGGTGATCGGAATGCAACGTTTCAGTCGGAGTCGATAATGTAGTCGTCGCGCCCGGAGAGGATCCTTTGAGGCGGTGCCAAGCCGACGATGCCGGATGCAGATCGGCAATACCAGGGTCCCCGATACCGGGAAAAAGAAAGCTGTCCAGCGGACACCATACCTAAGTCGACGTCTGCTAGCTGGCCACGCGATTCCGGCCACCTGTTTTGGCGCGGTAGAGCGCTTTATCCGCCGCCTTAATAACAGCTTGGGGATTTCGGCCACTCCCCTCGCGCTCGGCGACTCCGGCGCTTACGGTGATGTTCACGGTCCGGTTGCTGCCTTTCCCTGGCTTTGCACCCTTTTTGCGGCGGCGCCCCTTACCACGCACGGTGAACGGCGATGAGGCGATCGTCTCGCGCAGCTGCTCCAGGTGGTGGAGGGTAGCTTCCATCGACTTGCCCGGATAGAGGACGGTGAACTCCTCGCCACCATAGCGATAGGCTTTTCCGCCACCGGTAACCCTGGACAAGCGCGCGGCCACCATCTTCAGTACCTCATCCCCGACATCATGACCATAGCTGTCGTTGAATTTCTTGAAGTGATCCACATCGAGCATGGCGATGGTGTAGCGGCCGCCCAACTTCAGCAGCGCCTGATTGAGGGCGCGACGGCCCGGTAGCCCCGTCAGCTCATCGTGGAAGGCCATGCTGTAAGAGACCTCCAGCACCGCCAGAATCAGGATCAGCAGGGTGCTGGTAAACAGGTTGGTGATTGTTTGCGGCGCTGCTGGCACGAGTAGCGCGTAGAGCATCAGTGCCAGCGCCCAGAACAGGCCATTGTCCATTGCGCTGTGGTGGCGCAGTCCGCGATACCCGGTGACAGTCAAGCCAATGGCAAAGGCCAGCAGCGCCGGCTGTCCCAAGCTGAAATCAGGGACTTGCTTCAAACTGATGATGCGGGTATCAAGCAGGTCCAGCCATTGGTACTGCTGGTAATGGAACAACCCCCACACCGCCAGGAGCTGAGCGAGGACGAACGCCCAGCGAACGGAGCCGTGCCAGGTGAAGATGCCGCGCTCCTTGAGCAATGCCAGTAGCGCGATATTGATGGGCAGCAGGATCGCCACCGCCTCCGTTACCTGCTCCAGGAGATGGCCGTACGGAATACCGAAGTGTCCATGCACCCACCCGGCGATGGCAACAATCACTGCGGCGAATACCAGGCGGCTGCGGTCAAAGCGCCAGCCGAGAAGCAGCGCACTCACAAGCGCGGCGGCAGCAAAAAGGCCGGCGAGAGGTTCGCTCCAGTGAAGAAACGCGGGATAGCGTACCGCGATAAGTGTACCCAGGAACAGTAACCCTCCGGGCAGCAAAAAAGATATGACTCTGCGGCCGGTGGAAAATCCCAAAAAAGGCTCCTCAGTAGGGGTTAGCAGGGGTCGGGAGGTGCACGTAGTTATCTCCGACGGCCCCTTCAAATTGCAGTATTGCTCAACGGACCATGTCCGATCTTGTTTCGTTTGCCGGTCCTGTCATACCGACCCATAGCGATAGCCATCCTCATAGAGGCCATTGCTGATCTGTGCGGATGACATAATACACGTCAAGCTGGTAATCGCCAGCCCATGGGCGGGGGCAGGCAGGCCAACCGCATACTTTGAGACGAGTGATGCAAGTGCTCGATATCGGGTCGTCGGCAGCACGACTGCATGGATGCAGGAGGTAGAACAATGCACACCGCCATGCAAGGCGGTGGTAGACAGTGCATGGAGCGTATTGTCAAGTGAGCAGTCTTCGAGGGATGCTGCCGTCCAGCCTACAGGGATGAAAGACGATGCTCCTGCATCATCTTTTATCCCTGTAGTGGTCCCTGATTCCGGGTTCGTCACCAAATGTATGCGGTTGCTATCTTTACAGGCCTAATCCTTGACCGGAGCAAACGCTTCCAGACAGACTTTCAGCTCTTGCACGCTGCGACGAACACGCGCTTCTCTTCTTAGCCAGGAAAAAAACCCATGCAGCCGAACCGTCACCGGGAAGACGTCGAGGAAAACGACCACGCTGGACTTACCACTACCCAGCAAGATCCCCTGATCAAGGTGCTGCACCGGATCATCAGTTATGCGGTGCGGGCCCTCTCGGTGCTGATGGCGCTGGTGATCCTGTGGGGGGTTGCCGACGTGGTGTATGTGCTTTACCAGCGGCTGGTCCAGCCACCCTTGCTCATGCTGGAAATCCAGGACCTTTTGGCTACCTTCGGCGCCTTTTTGGCCGTGCTCATCGCCATCGAGATCTTCATTAATATCACGCTCTACCTGCGCGATGATGTCATCCACGTCAAGCTGGTGATCGCCACCGCACTGATGGCGGTGGCGCGGAAAGTGATCGTTTTCGACTACCAGACGCTCGACCCGGGATATATCTGGGCAACCGGCGCATTACTGATTGCACTGGGCATCACCTACTGGCTGGTTGCCTGGAAACACCCGCGGAAAGTGCTGCTGCGGCAAGAGTACACGGACGAGCCGCGGGGCCGATGATCCGGTGACCATCGATCCCGAAGATGTACATCCCCGGTGAATCGGTTTCAGGAATCGGAGTCGACGACGTAGTCGTCGCGACCGGAGAGAATCCCTTTCAGGCGTGCCGAGCCAACAATGTGCAGCACAAAACCGGCCCCCACGAAAAAGATCACACAGGCCACAAGGCTGGCATGAATCGGGTCAATGGAGGATTGGGGTGTATAAACGAAGAACGACACCAGACAGCCCGCAGCCAACAAATAAAACAGCAGCGCAAAGCCAAAGGCTATCTGCTGGCCGAGAGTGCGCCCCACGCCGCGCCCGGCGCGTAATGGAAGACCAAGGAGTGTAGGCATGAAGGCTCGAGTGCTTGTGGAATGGAGTCCGATTGTCTCACAACCAGCCCGAACCAACATTGAGCTGAATCAATTCGTCCGGCGCAACACCTGCACCGGCAGGCATTCCACGGGCTGCCACGGTCAAGGCACCAGCTCCAGCTGGGCGAAGGCGTAAGTCAGCAGAATCCAGACGGCCATCAAAAGCGGCAGATAACGCCCAATCAGATAGATACGCCACTCCCACCAGCGGTTTTCGGTACCCAGTACGGTACGGATCCGATGCGGCCGAATAAATCAGCAAAACAGCGCCGCACCGACTACACGAGAAGATGATGGCATTGCCGCCGGACAGTCGATCCAGTACCCCAAGCACCGGTTCACCGGCAATGGTCCACTCCATGGGGCTAAAGCTGAACGCGGAGGCGCTGCCCAGGAACAGCATAACGGCTATCACGATGGAGACGGCGGCCCAGTTGCTCAGCCGGAACTCTTCGGCCACCGCCGCTACCACGACCTTCAGACCATGGCAAAAAGCGTCTGCTGTGCTTTTCTCTCAGCACGGCCTCCACCCGGGTGCCCGGCATGGTCAAAGCGAACTGGCCCCATTCTTCATGAGTCACGGAGGACCCATGAAACGATTGTTCAGCCTTGCTACCGTCATTTTTTTGGCTTCCCCGACTCTTCCCGCCGATGCCCTTCCCGAGGATTTCGACTTCCAGCTGGCCCCGGCGGACGAACCGGGCGGCGCCGCCTACACGTGGCATGAAGCCCTGGAGGCGTGCAAAGACAAGGGCATGACCCTGCCCTCGATGGAGGAGATGGCGAAGATATTCTGCCATGCCGAACTTGAACTCAGGGAGATAGTCCCCGAGTTCCCGCAGGTCGACGGGGGGTGTGCGAAAAACGGAACGAACGACACGTTTTCCAACTTCAAGGAAAAAGGACGCTACTGGACTTCAGCCCGCTATAACGACGGGGTATTCCGCTACATCGACTTTTTCGATGGCCAGATCGGGTATTACGGCAGCGACGAAAAGCTTCATACACGCTGCATACTGCCCAGCAACCGCAAACGGGACAGCCAAACCACTTATCCCTACGACATCAATGATGTCGACGAAGAGAGCTTCAGCTACATCATTGACACCATCTCCGGCCTCTATGCCAGAGCCTTTGCAGACCATGAAAAGCAACTCGTCGTGAAGAGACAGTGGAGAGAACAGAGAGAGGGGGCGGTATCGTGGCTGATGGAGGAGTATGACCGGGAAGAAGAGCAAATCAACCAGATCCGCGAGATTGAACTGGACGGCGGGCTGGCTCGTCACCCGATGTTGAATCGGGATGCCTACGCCATGGTCATCTGTCATGAGATAGGACATCACCTGGGCGGCGCCCCCCGCGCGCTCGGGTACAGTTCCGAGGGACAGGCGGACTACTTTGCCGCAACGAAGTGCATGAAACTTTACCTGAAGGTAACCAGGTATCCTCAACACCAGACCGAAGCGGTGCCCGAAGATCTTGAAGCGAGCTGTGTGGCCAATTACCGTAACGCCGACGAACGTTCGGTTTGCCGGCGAAACATCCTCGCCGGACTCACGCTTTCCCGATGGTTTGCGTACGCCAGGGAGATGGAGCCGACGGAGCTTACCGCGCGCGATACCCGGCAGCGGCCCACCACCCTGATACATGGCTACCCCGGTCCTCAGTGTCGCCTCGATACCTTTATCGCCGGAGCACTGTGCCCTGTCGACGAGAACGCCCCGTTCTCCGACAACAGCTCCCGTACAGGCGCCTGCACCCGAGGGGCCGGATACGACGAGGAGGCGCGTCCCCGCTGCTGGTTTCGCATGGAGAATACCTCATAGAAGTCCGGCAGGCTGCCGCGTAGCCGATCCAAAACGCTGTGCTTTTGACCCCTTGCACTCGATACATTCTGGCTTAGACTCAAGGGCATCCAATTCATGGAAAGGAGGTTGTCATGAAAGGGGCAAGTGAGATGGTTTGCAGCACGCTGCATAGCGCAATCGAAGGACACGATCTGGACCGGTTGCTCAGCATGTACGACGAAAATGCCGAGCTACGGGTTATCGATCACAGTCACCCGCCAAGCAGCCCTTTGGAACTCAAAGGTAAAGATGCCATTGGGAACTACTATCGGGACATCTTCAGCCGGCAGCTGAATCACCACGTGACCCGGGAACTGACGAGCGACGGAAGTCTGGCCTTTTCCGAGGAGTGCGAGTACCCGGATGGCACGCATGTGTTCATGAACAGTCTGGCCGAGCTAAAGGACGACAAGATCATCCGTGAAATTGATGTGCAGGCGTGGGACGAATCACCCAAGCGCTAAATGAAAAATAGCGAGCGGGCTTTCACAGCCGCTCGCTTACAATCTGCGAGACCCCGTCGAGACGCGATACTCCCGAACCTGGCTGGACTTGCCAGTTGGGGTAACCGCCCCCATCTCTGTCTTCAGGGCAACTGCCTACTTTTCTGGAGCGGTAAGTCTTTACGACGAAATACCCTACGAAAGCAGCCCGTTCTCGTAGACACATTCCAGAACTCGGCTGTGCCAGCGGCGGCAATCTCATCCCCATCGCGTTCCGGCTTCCGGATGCACACTTCGTCGGCATCGAGCCTTCCGCTACCCAGGTGTCAGACGGGCAGTGGCTGATCGCACAGGCCGAACTCCCCAATATCGAATTGCACCAGGACGATCTCCTGCAGAAGGATACCGAGGGCGTGGGCTTCGACTGCACTCCGCGGCTGTTACTGCAGAGTGAGCATAATCGGCGTGATCAGGCCGCCCGATGCGATCAACAGGCCGTTCTTCAATGCACGCGACGCAGGGTAGCGGGATATATCACGCGCCCCCTTTGCGAGTCCGACTGCGGTTGTTGCCGCCAAGCCGATCATCGCAGCCGTCTCCTGGGGGTAACCGACAAAGCTCAAGGCAAGGCCGGTCATACCGCCCATAAAGGCACCGGCGGCGAAATGCATGGCATTGGGGTCTGCCTTGAAAGGATTGTTGCTCATGGCCTCGAGCATACCACGCGCACGGGTGCCCGGGAGCGTCTACAGAGCGGTACGACTTTCGCGGTAATCGCTGAGACCGGAGTCGCGCATGCCCGAAGACCCATCACGCGGACCGCCATCACCTGGAAATGCGGATCCCGCTTCTGCCCAACGCCGATCGCGCCCTTGGCCATGTAGAGGGCCCCATGCCCAGTCCGGTTCATAGACGCGGTGGTGGCACTCCAATATCCCTCTCCCGGGTCGTCGAAGTTCGCCGGCCGGCAGTGCCGGGTTGCTGTGGTCACAGTCCACCAGCAGTTCGAGCTCGTTTACGTTGGGAAGCCGCCAGGGCTTGCCCTCTTTTACCCGCAACCGCTGCACAACCTCCAGTGTACTGTTGCATGCTTGGCAGTGCTTTCAGCGCGCCTTGCCTATGGGCTTTATGGAACGGCTGAGAGTTACATTATTTTCCGCATGGCCGACTAGTAAGTCCGGTTTCATGGATTGCCGATGCGGAAGGATAAAAAGCCTTCCGGCCCAAACGGGCCGGACGGCATTACGGGGCGTCTACTCAGGCAGCTCGACCAACATGCGTCCGCGCATCTCCATGTGCATCGCATGACAGAAAAAGGAGCAGTAGTACCAATGCACCCCCGGCTGGTCGGCCACAAACGTGACAGAGGCCGTCTGCTGCGGACTGATATTAAAAGAAACGCCATGATTGGTCATCACGAAACCGTGGGCCAGATCCTCGATGCGGTCCAGGTTGGTGACCACCACGGTCACTTCATCACCCTGCTTCACCGTGAATTTGTCGATACCAAACACAGGCGCCACTGCGGTCATGTAGACGCGCACCTTGTTACCGTCGCGAATCACCTTGTTGTCCGCCTCCAGCGTAACGCCATCTTCCTTGGCCATCGCCACGGTTTCGGCAAAGAAGGGATCATCACGCGTCCACAAGCTCTGCACGTTTCTCATCTTGCTGCGGTGGACCAGGGTGCAGTCGTGGGGCTCGGCAAAAGCGGGGCCATCGTGCACAAGCTTCATCTCATCGCCGGAGATGTCGATCAGCTGATCGTTCTCTGGCTTGAGTACGCCGGTGGAGAGGAAACGGTCCTTGGAGAACTTGCAGAGTGCAACCAGCCACTTGCCGTCCGCTTCCTTGGTCTCGCCCATAGTGGTGTGATTGTGGCCAGGCTGATAGTGCACATCCAGCTTCTGGCGGACGTAGTTGACCTCCTCACCGTTGTAGGCGCGGATGGCGTCTTCGACGTTCCATTTGACTATCTGGCTATCGATGAAGAGCGTGGTGTAGGCGTTGCCGCGGCCATCATAGGCGGTGTGCAACGGCCCGAGGCCGAGCTCCGGTTCCGCTACGACCACATCGCGCTCGGTTTTCAGCTTGCCGGCAAACAGGTCATCCAGCCTGTCGATGGCAATCACGGTCACGGTCGGCGACAGCTTGCCGTTGGCCACAAAGTACTTACCGTCCGGTGAGGTGTTCAGGCCATGCGGACTCTTGGGTACGGGGATATAGCGGGTGAACGGCGTATTATCGCCGCGGCCGTCCACCACCGGCACCTTGGAGCCATCGATGGTAATGTAGTCACCGGCCTCCACGGCCTTTTCGATCGCCTCGATGTTGAAGATCACCGCATGGTCACGCTCATTGCGCATGGTCTCCGCCAAGGTGACGCCTTCGCCACGACCTTGATAGCAGGTGGATGCTGCGTACTTGCCGGTGTAATCGGCGTCGGTATTGTCCAGATTGCCGTCGACGATAACCTGCCAGTCCACTTCCATGGTCTCGGCATTCAGGCCGCTGAATACGGTGAAGTACTTCGAGGGGTCATCCAGATCACGGCCGTCGTTGGGGTGCGGGATCACGAACTCGCCGTTGCAGAAAACGTATTTGGTGTAGGGCGCCTTCTGCGGCCGCAGGCCGTGCACGGAGGTAATATTGGGGATACGGGTGATCCTGTCCGTCACCATTACGTCGCAGCGAATGCGACCGACACGGCTGTTGGCCTTGTCGTTGATCCACACATACTTGCCGTCGTAGGTACCATCCTGGAAACTCATATGGGGATGATGGGTATCCCCGTTCTGGAAGTGGGCAGTATCCCCGAGCACACGTTTACTCTCGTTCGTGACTCCCCAGCCGGAGGCCCCGTCGACGTTAAACACCGGGATGCGCATCAGCTCACGCATGGAGGGGACACCGAGAATACGCACCTCGCCCGACTGACCGCCGCTCCAGAAGCCGTAGTACTCATCCAGCTCGCCGGGATGGACGGCTACACCGTTTTCGTTGTTGGCGGCAAAGGTTGCTCTCGGCAGCAGGCCCGTTGCCAGACCTGCACCGGCGACGCCGGAAAAAGCCGTGGCACCCAGAAACGCGCGCCGGGAGACCTTCCCGCTTTCGTTGTTTTCGCTGTCCTGGCTCATTGTTATTGATCCTCTTCGTTCGATAGAAACTAGGCCCCGATGTCCGCCTTGTGCTTCTTCGGCGGTTCCACCGCAACCTCCCGCTTTGCCATTCTCATCTCTTTACGTTTACGCCGCTCCACCAGGGGAGCGGGGCCTGCTCCACCTGGATGCGATCGAAAATACCGCCACGCACGTAGCCGGAGCCCTTGAACGAATCTGCACCGTTGGCCATCAGCGCAATGGCATGCTCGCCCTCGTCCAGCTTGCCCATCCACCACTCATACCGGGAATCACCGCGCAGACTCTTCCCGATTGTCGGCGGATTGAGCTGGGTGTAATAAAGGTTGATAAAGGTTGATAAAGGTGTGGCAGGGTAGTCCTGCGGCAGTTCGTCACAACCGGCCTGCACCGGACCAAAGCTCAACAGCAGCAATAAAAACGGAAACGCCACGAAGCGCAGCCATCTTCCGAACACCAACGGACTGTCTGAGGCTTTCATCGAAAAAATTTTTATGTCCTGATGCGGTTGTCTGCGGTGGATGTACTCCGTTGGCTGCTATTGCGTGGCTGCGAAGCGGCGCGTTCTGCGACTGTGTGAAATGCCGCTTATAGAATTTACATTAGGTCATTTGCCTCACCTGTCAATGTCGACCCGCACTATCAACGGGATATGTCAGAAAGGGTTGGACCGGTTTTTTCGGCGCGGAGCAATGGCTTACGAGCGACAAACTGCCGCTATCGCCCTCATTCGCGCAAACCGTTTGGCATCAGGAAAGGCGTTGCATTCAACCCATTATTTCGAAGGAATCATGTGTCGATAGACCGACTGGAGGTCCACAGATGCTCATCCATATGAAATCATCAAAGCCGGCGATCCTGACTTTCGTAAAAGATAGCGCGAACGCTTGAGTGGGCTTCGATACACGGAGTCGATGGCCTACGGCATGGTCAGGGACGCAGCGGGACACGAAGACATGTGCATGGCAAACCTGCTCCGCGATCCGCCGGATCCGAACAAGATCTGCAACAGGTGGACAAGGAAGCGAAGGGCATGTGGCGGCCACGGAGGGCTATGCCTCGGGCACAGATCCGCTCAAGTTTGCGGCGGGTCGGGCTTGAGCTGTCAAAACCGACGGCCTGAAGGCCGACCCGACGAAGTGACGGATAAACCACTGGGACACGGGGATGCAAAAAATGGGCTGCCGTAGTCGGCCCCTGCCTTTGCATCGCCGCGACCCGGCAACCCGGTCGTATGCCCCGTGCACCGTAGCTAAGCCGCCATTCTCTGTGGTCTCACAATCGACAGGAAGATCTAAAGCTCGCCCATCACATCGAGGGTAATCTCGTCGAACTGCAACCGCTCGCCGCCGTGTTCCGCAATAAACGCCTCGGCATCCGCCCGCTCGGCGAAAGGAGCAAGCGTCGGTCCCATGGCGCCGCTTAACGGATGGCCCACTACGTACCAGGCGCTACGCGCATCGATAAGGGCAGTATCTTCGGGATGCTCCCAATCGGTCTGGGCCATGTCGTGGACGTAGATCTCGCGCACGATCGTGGCGTTTTCCGGTTGTAGCAAAAAGGCGAACAGATCGCGGGTAGAGCAAAACTTCCGTGCCCGGTCGCTACCGCGCAAAAAGGTCTCCCCCTTGGGGCCGGGAAAGTTGGTGATGATCATGCCACACACGTGACACTCGTCACCGTGTTCGATGGGCACAGGTTCACGCGTCTGCGCGCGCTGCTCGGCTTCATCGCCGCAGCCGGCCAGAAGGAGAGGGACCAGAGCCACCATCAGCAGCCGTGCGGGGTAAGTGCGTACTGCGTTCATGTGATCTCCCTATTGGTTGCGGCCCCGGAAGAACCAGATAGCGGCGCCGAGCGGTACGATCACCCAGGCGAGCAGGACAACAGTCAGCAACCGGGGTGAAAAGAGATCGGCGCCGGCGATGGCGGTGAGGCCGGAATAGGCCTTGGCCGACTCGAAACCGGTCAGGTTAATCAAACGGAAAACGTCGGTGGGATTCAGCAGCAGCAGCCACGGCAGCCAGTCCGCGGCAGCGCCACTGCCTGCCGCCACCAGTGCACCAAGCATGGCCAGATCGAAGACGAGGACAAAGAAGAACCAGACCAGCAGTGCCACACCGGCCGCCCGCGCCTTCTCCGTGGCCACCACGCTTATCAGGTAGGCGATCGTGAGAAAGACCCACCCGAGCAGGATGGCGGAGAAAATGAAATAGGCGAAAGCTCGCCACAGCTCCACACCGGCTACCTGGTCGCTGAACAGCGTGATCACCACCGCCGCCGCACCGAAGCCGATGACGGTGGCGACTGCCAGGATCCCCCCTTGACCGAACAGCTTGCCAAGCAGGAGCTGCGGCCGGGTCAGCGGATAGCTGAGGAGCAGTAACAGAGTCCCCTGTTCATCCTCGCCGACGATACTGTCATAACCCAGCAGCAGGGCGATCAGCGGGATCAGAAAGACGGCCAGGCTGGAGAGGCTGACGATGGTCGTGGAGAGTGAGGTAAAGCCCACCATCCCCGAGGCGGCGGCACCAAAGTAGGCGATGCCGAGCGCAAACAGGGCGAATACGGCAGTAATGGCCACTACCCAGCGGTTGCGCCAGCCGTCGCGGAATTCCTTCCGGGCTACGTTGAGGATGGCGTTCATGTCGGCACGTTCCCTTCATTGCTGAATTGAGTGCTGAAATAGGCATAGAGCGCTTCCAAAGAAGGGGGCATCACTTCAATATCCTCCACCCCTTGCTGCGCAGTGACGCGCCGCAACAACTCCATCTTGGATGCCATTGCGCCGCTGATAGTCACGTGGCCAGGGGCCGTCTCGCTCACTGCGTATTGCGATGTCAGATCATCCCAGACCCCGTCGGGCCAGCGGCCGCTCACCTTGATAGTGAGTGGTAACTCCGCCTGTCGGCGCAGTTCGGCAACACTTCCTGCCGCCCGCAACCTTCCCTCGGCAAGGATCACGGCCCGATCGATGTGCTCTTCGATCCCCGGCAGAACATGGGAGCAGAGAATGACGGTGGTGCCCTGTCGGCGCAATTCATCGACACGCTGGTAAAACTCCCGGGTTGCCAGTGGATCGAGGCCCACCGTCGGCTCATCGAGCAGCAACAGCTTGGGTTGTCCCAACAGTGCCTGAGCCAGGCCCAGGCGCTGCCGCATCCCCTTGGAGTAGGTTTTGACCCGCCGGTCTGCGGCATGGGCCAGTCCCACCTGTTCGAACAGTCTTCCACCCTGTTTCCGATCCACTCCCTTCAGGCGGGCAAAGTAATCCAGCACCTCACGGCCGGAGAGCTGTTCGTAGAAACGGACGCTTTCGGGCAGGTAACCCAGCATCATGCGCAGCTTCTGGTTGTCCTGTCCGCAGGGAGAGCGCCCCAGCACCTGCACGTCACCGCCGGTCGCCTCGATAAGCCCGAGGATCAACTTGATCGTGGTGCTTTTGCCGGCGCCGTTATGGCCAAGCAGACCCAGCACCTCACCGGCGCCCACCTCCAGGCTGAGGCCATCGAGTGCCCTCAGTGAACCGTAGTGCTTGTGAACATCTTGAAGCCGGACTGCGGGTGTACTCATCGTATTTCCACAAATTCGGGGGGCACCATCAGCGGATAGCTGTCGCGAACCCCCTGGGGTTTCAGAACCGGGAACTGCTGCTGAACCCAACGCAGTATCTCCACCGCCGGGCTGTTCATCAGCATGCGCGCCAGCGGAAAACGCCAGAACAGCGCGTCTACCGCGTCATTGGGTTCATAGGGCCGGTCGCCGACACCGTCGGCATCCCGGTCCCAACCCAGATAGTCGCTCCAGTAATTGCCGCGTCCGTCACGTGACCACTCTTGCTCGCGATTAACGACATACTTGACCTGGGTGCGGTTACCAACGAAGGCGTTCTCCCAAAACTGATTGCCTTCGGAGCCGGCGGTCAGATGTATGCCAATATCGCTGCGGGCAAGAAGGTTGCCCTGGATCTCGTTGTAGGGAGCGTTGTAGACGAACAGCGCCTTGCCATCCGCCCCCTCGATATCTCCACCGGCCAGATTGGTCCCGATGCGCGCATCACTCACCCGGTTTCGGGAGATGGTGCTATCCGTAATGAAATTCAGCAGCATGCCGTAGTTCTGGTCCCGCTCGGAGCGGTTGCCCGTGACCGTGAGCCGACGCGACTGCATCAGGGCATAGCCGGTGCGGGTGTCGTGGGTATAATTATCGGTCACGGCGTTGTCGTGGGCGTACATATAATGGATGCCGTAGCGCAAGTCGTACATTTCATTGGCGTGCAGAGTGCTGTTATCGGAGGTTTCGATATAGATGCCGTCCCGCACCTGCCAGATCTCGTTATCGGCGACGTAGCCGCCGTGGGTGTTGGAGAGATGGATACCATTGCCCCGATCCTGGGAGCGCAGGTCGATACGGCCACTAATGCGATTACCTACCACTCGCCAATTGTCACAGCTGTCGAGCCAGATACCGCTCGCACTCTCTTCGATGCGGTTGCCGATGATGTGGACCCCCTCTCCCTCGGGAGTGATGAAGATAGCCGAGTCAAGATCGGTGAGATTGACACCGGAGCCCCTTATGGTCAGCCCCTCGACACGCACCCCGGGGGCGTCCACATAAAGCACATTGTCGATACCGCCACCATCGAGTACTGCCCCCGGCTCGCCGACCAACTCCAGGGGCTTTTCGATGCGAAAGTTACCTTGGTATTTCCCGGCTGCAAGTACGATGCGATCCCCCGCCCGGGCGTTATCCAGTACTTCTTGTAAAGGTTGATCGGGCTCCAGCCGGATCTCGGCCGCGGAGAGCGGAGCGGATATAAGCATGATGACCAGCGCAACGAGGGCGCGGCCCTTGAGTGAGTCCAGGTTCATGGATTGCCGAATGCGGAAGGGTAAAAAGCCATCCGGGCCGGATGGGCCGAATGGCATCAGGAGCATCTACTCAGGCTTCGACCAACATACGTCCGCGCATTTCCATGTGCATCGCATGACAGAAGAAGGAGCAGTAGTACCAATGCACCCCCGGCTTGTCAGCGATGAACGTTGCAGAGACCGTCTGCTGCGGTCCAATGCCGAAGCCGATGCCATGGTTAGTCATCACGAAACCGTGGGCCAGATCCTCGATGCGGTCCAGGTTGGTGATCACCACGGTCACTTCGTCACCCTGCTTCACCGTGAATTTCTCGATACCAAACACAGGCGCCACTGCGATCATGTAGACGCGCACCTTGTTACCGTCACGAATGACCTTGTTATCCGCCTCCAGCGTAACGCCATCTTTTTTGGCCATCGCGACGGTTTCGGCAAAGAAGGGATCATCACGCGTCCACAGGCTCTGTACGTTTCTCATCTTGCTGCGGTGAACGATGACGCAGTCGTGGGGTTCGGCAAAGGCCGGGCCGTCATGCACCAGCTTCATCTCATCGCCGGAGATGTCGATCAGCTGATCATTCTCGGGCTTGAGCACACCGGTGGAGAGGAAACGGTCCTTGGAGAACTTGCAAAGCGCAACCAGCCATTTGCCGTCCGCTTCCTTGGTCTCGCCCATGCTGGTGTGACAATGGCCGGGCTGATAGTGCACATCCAGCTTCTGGCGAACGTAGTTGACCTTCTCACCGTTGTAGGCGCGAATGGCGTCCTCAATGTTCCATTTGACCATCTGGCTGTCAATAAACAGCGTGGTGTAGGCGTTGCCGCGTCCGTCATAGGCAGTGTGCAGCGGCCCCAGGCCGAGCTCCGGCTCCGCCACCACCACATCGCGTTCATTTTCCAGCTTGCCGGCAAACAGGTCGTCCAGCCTGTCGATGGCGATCACGGTCACGGTCGGCGACAGCTTGCCGTTGGCCACAAAGTACTTACCGTCCGGTGAGGTGTTCAGGCCATGCGGACTCTTGGGTACGGGGATATAGCGGGTGAACGGCGTATTATCGCCGCGGCCGTCCACCACCGGCACCTTGGAGCCATCGATGGTAATGTAGTCACCGGCCTCCACGGCCTTTTCGATCGCCTCGATGTTGAAAATCACCGCATGGTCACGCTCATTGCGCATGGTCTCCGCCAGGGAGATCCCTTCGCCACGGCCCTGATAGCAAGTGGAAGCCGCATATTTGCCACTGAAGTCGGCGTCGGTGTTATCCAGGTTGCCGTCGACGATGACCTGCCAATCCACTTCCATGGTCTCGGCGTTCAGGCCGCTGAACACCGTGAAGTACTTGGACGGGTCATCCAGGTCACGGCCGTCGTTGGGGTGCGGGATCACGAACTCGCCGTTGCAGAAGATGTATTTGGTGTAGGGCGCTTTCTGCGGCCGCAGGCCATGCACGGAGGTGATATTGGGGATGCGGGTAATCCTGTCCGTCACCATTACGTCGCAGCGAATACGTCCGACGCGGCTGTTGGCCTTGTCGTTGATGAACACGTACTTGCCGTCGTAGGTACCATCCTTGAAACTCATATGGGGATGATGGGTATCCCCGTTCTGGAAGTGGGCAGTATCCCCGAGCACACGTTTACTCTCGTTCGTGACTCCCCAGCCGGAGGCCCCGTCGACGTTAAACACCGGGATGCGCATCAGCTCACGCATGGAGGGGACACCGAGAATACGCACCTCGCCCGACTGACCGCCGCTCCAGAAGCCGTAGTACTCATCCAGCTCGCCGGGATGGACGGCTACACCGTTTTCGTTGTTGGCGGCAAAGGTTGCTCTCGGCAGCAGGCCCGTTGCCAGACCTGCACCGGCAACGCCGGAAAAAGCGGTGGCACCCAGAAATGCGCGCCGGGAGACCTTTCCGTTTTCGTTATTTTCGTTATTGTGGCTCATTATTATTGGTCCTCGTCGATCGATAGAAACTAGGTCCCGATGTCCGCCTTGTGCTTTTTCGGCAGTTCCACCGCGACCTCTCGCTTTGCCATTCTCATCTCTTTACGTTTACGCCGCTCCACCAGGGGTGGGCACTTGTGGTCATTCCAGTAAGTGGCCTGGCAGTCCAGGCAGAAGTGACACTCATTGGGATTGATCTCGCCAGTGGGATGAATGGCCTGCACCTCACACTCTTTGGCGCAGACCTGACACGGTTTGCCGCACTCCTTGCGCCGGCGCAGCCACCAGTCGAACAGGCGCAGCCGTGCCGGCACCGCCAATGCCGCGCCCAGCGGACAGAGATACTTGCAGTAGAATTTCCGGTTGAAGACCGATATGGCAAGCAGAATCACGGCATAAAAGACATAACTCCATTCCCGCTGGAACTTGAGCATAATGGTGGTCTTGAACGGTTCCACCTCTGCCATGCGCTCGGCAGCGCCAATGGACTGCAGGGAGACCCCGAACAGCACCACCAGAATGATGTACTTCACCGCCCACAGGCGCTCATGCACCAGCTGCGGGAAGTCGAACTGCCTGATCCCGACATAGCGCGCGATCTTGTTCAGCAGCTCCTGCAATGCCCCGAAGGGACACAGCCAGCCGCAATATACGCCGCGCCCCCACAGCAGCAGCGTCAAGGCAACATATGACCAGAGGATGAACATCAGCGGATCCAGAAGGAACGTGTCCCAACTGAAGCCATGGAACACCGCATCGGTAAAGGTCAATACATTGACGATAGAAAGCTGGGCCAGGGTGTACCAGCCGATGAAAAAGACCGTAAAGACCAGGAATCCGTTACGCACCCACCAGAACAGGCGTGCGCGGCGCACCAGCCAATCCTGGAAGAAGAGAATGGTGGTGAGCAGCAGAAGGGCAACAGCCAGGACCCCGATCTGGAACGGTTTGTCCTGCCAGATGGAGACCCAAATCGCCTCCTCTTCATCGCCCATACCGGCCGCCACCGGTTCCGGCCGTTCAACATACTCGTCGGGAAGCCGGTACTCGGCGCCGAAGGTGCTGAATATTCGGTCCAGGGGACCGACTTCACGCATGACGAGCAGTTCCAGTTGCCAATCGCGGCCCGGGTCGAAGTCACTCTCCTCGCGGATGATGAAGATCCCCATCTCGCGGAAGTCCGGGATCCCCTCCGCATCCACATCACTCAGGCGGTGATAGTCGGTATCGCGAAAACTGATCGTCTTCCGGTCCTGCTCTACCTGTATGCGATCAAAAATGCCGCCGCGCACGTAGCCGGATCCCTTGAACGAGTATGCACCGTTGGCCATCAACGCGATGGCATGCTCGCCCTCCTCCAACTTGCCCATCAGCCATTCGTACTGGGAATCACCCAGCAGATTCTTTCCGATGGTCGGCGGATTGAGGTGGGTGTAATACAGACTGATAAAGGCGTGACAGGGGTGGTCCTGCGGCAGTTCGGCACAACCGGGCTCCGGCTTGGGTCCTCTGCCCTCGGCCTCGGTCCCCGCAAAGGCCGCCTCGGCGGATTCGAAATCAAGATAGAGGCGACGGATACTGCCGTCACCGGTCAGGGTGGCCCAGTCGGCATCCCGATAGACATCCTCGAGCACCCGGCCCGGCTCCGCGGTGACCTGTTGGGTCGGTTCGATGATACCCCGCGAGATGGCAAGCTTGCGCGCACTGCGCATGATGCTCTGGCCGACCACTACGACGGTTACCGTAGCACCACTGACCGCATCCACATTGATGTCCGTTTCCTTGCCGCCGCCACCGACACGAACACGATCACTGACGCTCAGGCCAACGTATTGGTCGGCGAAATCAAATAGCTTCTGTTCCGGGATACCGACCAGCAGGATCGGTTCGTGGTGTTCCAGCACTTCCGCGCCGGTGATTACCCCGGAGGTGTCCATACCCACCAATAGATTGACCGGTTTTCCGGAATAGGCGGGTATGCGCACTACATCATCGGTTACCAGGAGATAGCCGAGCAGTTCATCATCGCGATAAACCTCTGCAGCGGGGGGTTCTCCGGAGAATTCCGAAAATCGATCGGCTTGGGGAAAGAATTCATGCGCCCGGGGATAGAGTTCGTCAGCCGTCTGAGCCTGCGCCGAGCCAAAGGCCATCAGCAGTATCAGGACTGATAGCGCCACGAAACGGAGCCAGTGACCCATCACTGGCGGATAGTCAGAAGCTTTCATCGAAAATACGGAATGTCTTGATGCGACTGCATGCGGCGGATGTACTCGGTGCTCTGCTGTTTCCTGCTTGCGAACCGGCGGGTTCTGAACGTGCGTGAAATACCACGAGCGCGGATCTAAGTATGTCATTTGCCACACCTGTGTCAATGTTGACCCGCCATGTCAGCGGGAAGATGGCTGCGGGGCTGGGCCGTTTTCTCTTGGAGGGGAGCAACGATTTATCGAGCAACGACAAGCCGCTATCGGATTTGATATCAGAAAGCGCGTTACGTTCAATCACTAAATGATGCGCCGACGGTCCGGACGGGAGGTCCACAGATGCTCATTTTTGTGGAATCACCAAACCGTTACCCCTGAGGCTTAAAACGCGTGATGACGGGCATCCCGAGAGAACATTGAATCGCTAATTCAATAGGACCAAGGACGCTGTCTTACGTTTGACTGCACCTTGGAGTTCAGAGGAGTACCGCGGCTTTTCCAGTGATATGGCTAGCCAGGGACCAGTGATTATATCCCGAACCGGACGCCGATGCTCAAGCCCCTTGTAGACAAAATGCGAATACCAGCGAGCTTGACGACGTAACTGATACGCATTATCATTTAGATTCTTAACAAAGGAGACGAATATGAACCAGCGCAACTCCCATCTGACATCCATGATACTCGGGGGCATTCTCGGGCTGGGCATGACCGGCATCACTCATGCTGAACCGATCGATCACTTCAAAGGAAAACCGGCCAAAACCATTGAGCAGGCGCTGGAGAACTTTGCCGAATACAACCAAAGATTGGACGCGATGTTATCGGGAGGTGAGCTGAATGCCACTTCACTGGCAACCATCCACGAATACACCTACACGCTCGAAAACGCCCTGGAGAAAATCCAGGCCGAACTGGAACTAGTGGCCGACACACTCGAAGAAGTGCATAGGGCATCGGAGACCAACGAAACCCAAACCGTCCTGACTAAAAGCCGTGAGTACCTCTCAGCTTCACGACAGGCGATTCGTCATTAAGTGCCCTACCTGCCACTCCGCGGTCCCGAATCAGTGACGCCTCATTGCGGGCCGCAGCCCCTGCTGCAGGTCCGAATCAGTGACGAACCTTTAGTCGTCATTGCGAGCCGTACCCCCTGCTGCGAGGTCCGAATCAGTGACGAAGATTTAGCCGTCATTGCGAGCCGTACCCGCCGGCGCGCGGCCCCGAATCGGTGACGAACGTTCAGCCGTCATTGCGAGGAGCCCCAGCGACGCGGCAATCTGGGGCTTTGGGAGCAGAAGATTACTTCGTCGCTCAGGCTCCTCGTAATGACAGCGGGGGCAAGTTCTTCAGGATGAGCCCAAGCGACGAAGGCGGAATGAAAGAGGTAATCACCCGTAGGGTGGATAAGCGAAGCGCATCCACCAAGCGACCCGAGAGAACGGGGATGGCATTGCGAGCACTACCCGCCGCTCCGCAGACCCGAATCAGTGACGAACCTTTAGCCGTCATTGCGAGGAGCCACAGCGA
>NZ_JAENYR010000103.1 GCF_016841685.1 Thiohalomonas denitrificans | reverse complement strand
CCGCTGCTCTCTGGATTCCCGCCTCCGCGGGAATGACGGGGGAGTGAGCAGTCACCTTTCTCGTCAAATAGACCCACTCGACTCGGGCATCCTGCTTCGCTCTACCGACTGCGTCCATGCAGTCGTATTCGCCTCGAAAGATCGAAAAATCTGTCTCAAACCGGCTTCCGCTCGCTACGATCGGTCAAGTCCGACAGGCTCCTAGCGCATTCATGCGATAATGGGGGCGACGATTTTAATCGGATGAAGACATGTTTGCGCTTTTTCGTAGCGAGCCGTTGCTCGATGAGGCCCACATCTGGTGGCTTTTCGATGTTTATGCCTGGGCCCTGAAGAACTTTGGCAGTGACGTATTCTACCGCGAGACGGTTCTGGTGGTGCCCTCCAATGAGCACTTTCCGGGGCGGGAACAGTCGGTCCACGGCATGGCGCAGCTGATTTTCGAGCAGGTCCGACAGCATGCGGGCCTAAGCCACTGGCCCTCACGGCTGGTGGAGCCGGAGCGGTTTGATCCCGACGCCCGGCCCAGGCTGGCGTTGCAGGGTGCGATCCGTGGTGCAAAGGGTCTCGCCCCCGAAGAGAGCGAGGGGGACTGCCTGGTTTTCACCTATGATCCGAACCTGATTGGTAACCCCGAGGCGCTGATCGCCAGTTTCGTCCATAATTTCGCTCACTTCCTTGGTTCAACGGCCGAGGAGGAACCGCCCGGCGGACGGGAAAACTGGCCGCACCTGACCGAGGTGCTCGGGGTCTTCATGGGTTTCGGCCTGATGTTGGCCAACAGCGCGTTCAAGGCGCCGAGGGGCGGCTGCGGCTCCTGTGCCGGCCCGGCCGCCGAGCGCAGCAGTTTCCTGTCGCAATACGATATGACCTATGCGCTGGCGCTCTTTGCCGTGCTGAAGGGCATTCCCAACAAGGAGGTTTTGCGCCACTTGAAGAAGCCATTGCGTCCCTTTTTTAAGCGGGCAGTGAAGGACATCAAGGATCGAGCCGACGCCCTGGAGGCACTCCAGGCGATCGACCAGCCGTTGCCGGTACTGGCATAAATGGCTCTGACCGCAACCATCTACAAGGCCGAGTTGGCCATCGCCGACATGGACCGCGGCTACTACGGCACACATCACCTGACCCTGGCCCGGCATCCCTCGGAGACCAGCGAACGTCTGATGGTGCGGCTGCTGGTGTTTGCCCTGCACGCGGAGGAACGGCTGGAGTTCACCAAGGGACTTTGCGTCGATGACGAGCCGGCGGTTTGGGCCAAGAGTCTGTCCGGCGACATCGAAACCTGGCTCGATGTGGGCCAGCCTGACGAGCGACGCATTCGCAAGAGCTGCAACCGTGCCGAGCGGGTGGTGATCTATGCCTACGGCGGGCATGCGGCCGAATTGTGGTGGGAACGGACCCATAACCGGGTCACCCGCTTCAACAATCTGCAGGTCTTCAATCTGGCCCCGTCCGTTACCGACGGCCTGGCCGCCCTGGCAGAGAGAAGCATGCGTCTGCAATGCACCATACAGGACGGGCAGATCTGGCTGGGGAATTCGCAGATCACCGTGCCGATCGAGCCGTTTAGATGGTACGGTTAGGCGAATAATCCTTACTTCCCGTTTTGATCACCTTTTCCAGAAAGGGCCTCGATGGATCGTTCCGTCGTCAACCTGAAAAAACCCGTTCTGCTGCCGTTTGTACTGGGAGGACTCGTTCTCTTTGCGGTGCTGGTGTTCAGCATCTATCGCGAAGAGGCCTCCGGCATCGAGCAGGAGTTTGTCGATACCAGCCAGACCCTCGGCAAGGTCTATCGCTCTTTCCTCAAGGACCACGCCGAGCGGTTGGCGGTCGTACTCGATACGGCGGCACAGGATAAAGCCCTGGTAGAGGCGTTTGCCGCCCGTGATCGGGAACACCTGCGGGAACTCGCCAGGCCACTTTTCGACCGCCTGCGGGAGCATCACCGCATCACCCACTTCTACTTTCATGATCCCGACCGGGTGAATTTCCTGCGGGTCCATCAACCCGAGTACTTCGGTGACGTCATTGACCGTTATACGGCCAAGTCCGCACAGCGGACCGGCGAACTGAGCCACGGCCTGGAACTGGGACCGTTGGGGACCTTCACCCTCCGCGCCGTGCTGCCCTGGCGCCACAATGGCGAGCTGCTGGGCTATCTGGAATTAGGAGAGGAGGTGGGGCGTCTCACCCCCCGGCTACATCAACTGTTCGACATGGAAATCGGGATACTGATCGAAAAAGCCTATCTCTCTCGCAATGAATGGGAAGGTGGTCTGGAGATGCTGGGGCGCAAACCCCGTTGGGATCTTCTTGATGATGAGGTGCTGGTCTCCGGGACGGATTCCGTCATGCCGCCGGCGGCGCTTCGCGACCTCGTCGCCCGGCTTCGTTCGCAACCGGATTCCATCGAGCGCTTCTCCCTGAACGACCGTCAATACATTGCCGGTGCCTTACCGTTGCAAGACGCCCGTTAGCGCCAGGTGGGCCGACTGCTGCTGGTGCGCGATATCACCGCACGTACGGCGAAGAGCCACGTCGTGGTCACCGACATGGTTGCCGCGTCGTTTTTGGTGGGACCAATGCTGTTGATTCTGTTTTTCATCTCGCTGACCCGTGCGGAACGGCAGATGGAAGAGTGGCGCAAGCGCGTTACCGAGGAGAGTGGGGCCCGGATGCAACTGCGTGAAGATCACCTTCGGGCCCTGGAGCACGCCGCCCTTTACGACACCTTGACCGGGCTGCCCAACCGCAAGTCCCTCGACGAGCAACTTGCCCATGCGGTCGACACCGCCACACAAGAGGGAAAGCGCTTCATCCTGGCCCTGCTCAACATCCAGCGTGTGAACGAGATCAATGTGACCCTCGGTCATGAGACCGGCGACACCCTTCTCCGGCAGGTGGCAGAACGCCTCGAACAAGGTCTTCCGGACGCGCTGGTGGTCGCCCGCACAGGCGGCGACGAGTTTGCGGTTGCCCTGCCGGCTCCGGGCGAGACCAGTGCCGCGGACGTGGTGAAGATGATTCGGGGCACGCTTTCGCCGACGTTCTACGTCGGCGGCATTTCCCTGGATATGCTGGCCAACATTGGCATCGCCCTCTACCCCGAACACGCCCATTACGCAGTAGCCTTGCTGCGCCGCGCTGATGTCGCCATGCGCCAGGCGAAACGTCGCCGGGAGAACTATGCCGTGTACGACAGCAGCCTGGATCCACACGGCACGCGACGACTGACTCTGCTCGGCGACCTGCGTCAGGCGATCGAGGAGGACAGGCTGGTACTGCATTATCAGCCGCAGGTATCCATGAAGGAAAACCGGGTGGTGGCCGCCGAGGCGCTGGTTCGCTGGGCACACCCGAAACTGGGCCTGATCCCGCCTGCCGAGTTTATCCCTATAGCGGAACAGACCGGCGTCATCAAGGCATTGACTCGCTGGGTACTGAAGCGGGCCCTCGCCCAGCAGGCGATCTGGATGCGGCAGGGTCTGGATCTCGCAATGTGCGTCAATCTGTCCGCGCACGACCTGCAGGACGAGGCGCTGCCCGATCACGTTGCCGAACTGATCGAGCAGTCGACCCGGGCCCCGCACCGATTGACACTCGAATTGACCGAAAGCGCCATCATGCATGATGCAGAGCAGGCGCTCGGTGTATTGAATCGATTCGCGGCGATGGGTTGTCCGCTCTCTATCGATGATTTCGGAACCGGCTACTCGTCGCTGGTCTATTTGAAACGACTGCCCGTTCGGGAACTCAAAGTGGATGGCAGCTTTGTGGCCGATATGTGCAGGAAAGAAAACGATGCCAGCATCGTCGCCTCCACCATCAGTCTGGCCCATACTCTGGGGCTGGTGGTGGTTGCCGAGGGAGTGGCAGATGGCGCTACCCGTGATGCTCTGGCCGAACTTGCCTGCGACCGGTTTCAGGGTTACTACATCAGCCGGGCGCTGCCCCCCGCGGCCTTTGTCGAATGGCTGGCCAGTGTCTCGGGGCAGGCCGGCCTGACGCCCGCTGTACAAACCTGACGGCCGGGAATATTCGGCAACATGGCGGGTCAAAACCGGTGAAGATCTGCCTTTGCCGACAGGTTCGCAAAGGTGTCGCTTCCAATGGCTAAACGTTATTGCCGAATGGCAGGATTTCGATGCTGAAGATATCTCAACAGGTCACCATTCCCGACACCGAAATTGAGCTGAGTGCAATCCGCTCGCAGGGGGCGGGTGGACAGAACGTCAACAAGGTATCCTCGGCCGTGCATCTTCGCTTCGATGTCTGCGCCTCCTCATTGCCGGATACCTACAAGGAGCGACTGCTGGCGCTGTCGGATCAGCGGATTAGTCAGGACGGCGTCATCATCATCAAATCCCAGGAGCACCGCAGTCAGGAAAAGAACCGGGAGGCGGCGCTGGAACGGCTGCGCATGCTGATCCAGAGCGCGGTAGCCACCCGCAAAAAACGGCGGCCGACAAAACCGACCAAAGGCTCCCAGAGGCGGAGAATCGAAAGTAAGAAGAAGCATGGTCGCAACAAGGACTTGCGCAAGAATATCCGCCCTTGATTGATTCTTGCTGATTTCTGCCATACCCAATACCCAATTAACAATGACCAATCCGTCGATTCTTCTGTGCAGTGATCTGGATCGAACCCTTCTGCCCAACGGTGCCGCACCGGAATCGGCAGAGGCGCGTCCGCGACTGCGGACACTGGCCGCCCGGCCCGAGTTGATGCTGGCCTACGTCAGTGGTCGCCACCAGGCGCTACTGCGGCAGGCGATTGCCGACTACGCCATCCCCAACCCGGATTACGCCATCGGCGATGTCGGTACCACCCTGTACGAGATCCACGGTGACCATTGGCGGCCCTGGCGGGAATGGGCCGAGCATATCGCTCCGGATTGGTCCGGTGCCGACCATGGCGATCTGGCAGCCCTGTTTGCCGACCTCGATCTCCTGCGTCTGCAGGAGCCGGAAAAACAGAACACCTTCAAACTCAGTTACTACGCGCCATCCGGCCTGGTGCGTGATGAGCTGTTGGCGGAAATGCGCAGCCGCCTGGCGGCGAAGGATGTGCGCGCCAGCCTGATTTGGAGTGTCGATGAAGCGGCCGACATCGGCCTGCTCGATGTGCTGCCGGCCTCCGCCACCAAGCTGCACGCGATGGAGTTTCTGATGGCGCGTCGCGGCTTCGATGCTACGCGAACCGTTTTTGCAGGTGACAGCGGCAACGACCTGCCGGTGGTCACCAGCGGCCGACTCCGGGCTGTTCTGGTTCGCAATGCCCACTCCGAAGTGGTCAGCGAGGCGAGTCGGTCACTGCGTGTGCTGGGGCTCGAGCGGCGGCTGTATGTCGCCCGCGGTGGCTTTCACCACATGAACGGCAACTACAGTGCGGGGGTGCTGGAAGGGCTGGCCCACTTTCTGCCCGAAACCGAAGCCTGGATGCGGTAGTTCGACTGCACCGGGTATAGAGGTCTGGATTGGCACGGCAGGGGTGCATGGATTCCCCTGGGGGTGCTAGTGTGCCTCTCACGCCTGCAAAGGTTTTTTTCCCTTCTCCCTGAGGGAGAAGGTTAGGATGAGGGGTATGAAATCAGTAACTTCCCTTTTATTGAGCCCCCTTGCCCCAGCCCTCCCCCTCGAGGAGAGAACGTTTTTCAACAGCCTGCCACAGGCCTGGAATAGTACACCAGGTGCGGGATGCCTCCCTTATGGGCCACTTGGGAACGGGCTTGGCGGCCGGTTCCGGATATAGGAGATTTGCGGCCGATGAACCGCTGTTATGTTGAAAAAAGAGTCTGGCAAGACCCGGAAAAGCTTACCGACTACACCTGTCTTTACCGCCAACTCGAAGTGGCCGAGGCTCCGGAGTTCGGCGCTGAAATGATGGATGGCCGCTGGTACTCGGGTCCTCTCACGTTCGTCGTCTGGAATCCCGAAGATGAATCATTCAAGTGCCGGGTGGATGACGAAACCCCCTGCACCGATGCCAACTACGACTATTCCCATGAGTTTCTGGTAGAGAATGCGCTTCAGCAGGGCTGGCACATCTGCGAACGTTCCGAGGTGGAGATCGTCCATTAGAAAGGCAGTTGCACCGCGGGGCGCAGCATTCCGTGTGCATTATCGTCATTCGGGTGGGCCGGAATTGACGCCGATCATTGTGAGTCGGGAAAGGTGGGAGCAGCCTTGTGGGTCAGAACGGATCGGCGAGCCGGTTCAAACGACATCAGCGAGTGGAGATAGTGGATGGAATTCATCGCCAGGGCGTCGACGCTCATGCGGGATGCCGACCTGCAGCGCTACGTGCGCATCAATAACCTGCCGGACTGGTGCGCATCCATCGATAAGGTCATCGCCAGCCAGGGGGAAAAAGGGGAAATCTACAGCCTTTGGGGGCAGTTCCGCATCCATCGCGAAATGATTCGTGACGGTGTGCGTTTCACCCTACCCAGCTGCCCCAATGCCCTGCAGTGGACCGTTACCGCCGACCTCAACGGCAGCAAGGAGGTAGTGATTCACTGCACCATCAATCGCGAGGAACACGACCCCGATTTCATCGAGTCCATCGAACACTTTGTGGCCGACTGGAAGGCAGGCATCGAGGCGGGCAAGGGACGTCCACAGGCTACCCGAACGCCAGGGAGGTGTGAGCCGTGGTATGGGTAAGCCCCTGTCCCTTATCCGGCCTTCGCCAACCAGAGCAGGGCGGGCTCGTCGTTTTTGCCTAATTTTTCCTGAGGCATGACCACGATGCCACCGCCGGCTCGCCACTGATAGACGCCGTCATCGTCGGTTCGGGATGACACCATGGCTGCGCCCAGCATGCCGTCCAAATGGTTGGTAATGGCGCCATGGTACGCGCGCTGGTAGCCGATTTTCATCGCCCGTAACCTCTCATCGGCGAAAAAGAAGGTCACGTAACGGGAGGGGATCTTGTTAAAGGCTGCGATATCGGTCGCACACAGGCGTGAACCAAATGCGCTCGCCTGATCCCGGCATTCGAACTCGAGGTCCGGCCAGACCTGGCGCAGCTGGGGCTCGGTGATGGAGGGATAGAGTTCATCGAAATTGATACGCACCTCTTCACGTCCGGTCAACTTGAGAAGGAGCACGTCTCCGAAGCGCTGGCCCTCGTCGGTGAATACCAGCCAAAAGAAAGGGAACAGCAAGACGCCGGTCCAAAAAATGCGCTTTGCAAGTTTCTTAAATTCCATCAGGATATCTTCATTGGCGATAATCGGCCGCTGCATGGTAGAACGGCGGGCGGCGCTTGTCATTGAAAGCCTGAAATTCCCGTGGATCTGTGATGGGATTGCCAGTCCTTACACCGGGATTGCGGCATCGTTCGGGACCCCGCTACTGTTTCCGGTTGAAGGGATATGCGAGGTCGTGTAACTGTATGTCTCCGAAACCCACTGCCTGGTTGCAAGCTGTGGAGGTCGTGGGCACCGAAAAAACGAAAACGTCCAAATCGCCCCAAACCCCAAGAGACCGACTATGGATCCTGAGTTGAACCCGTTGGACGAGGCCGCGAGCCAGGTCGTAGAGCTTGGCAATCGGATGGCAGATGCGGATCGGGAAGCCAATTTGTGGGATATCGCCGATGGCCTGCTGGCCGGCGTCGTCCATTATTGGCTCCACTCTCGCCAGCCGTGCGGTGATCCTCACTGTGATGATTGCGCTCCCCTCAGTACCGCTGACGATCGCATGAAGGAACTCAAGCGCCTGATTGATCAGTACGCGCAGGAGAGCGATTACTACCATTCGCCCAACGACACCAACGTCGGACGGGCCTGACCGGTTTCCATTCGGCGGGCGGGAGTTGCTTCCAGCCGTGCTGTGCCCCCTTGGGGAGGTCAGGCCCGCCGGTTAATTCGGCTACGGTTTCCAGCAGTTTCATGGGTCCCGCCTCTTTGATCTTCTTCACCTCCGTCTCATCCTGCACAAACAGCGAACCGACGAATCCCAGCGCGTTGATGGAGATCGTGTCCCAGTGTTCGCAGCGGCGGGGCACTACCATCAGCCACTCGCGGGTCATTAGCAGGTTGTAAGGTCCGGACTGGAATTCCCTGCCTTCCCTGGTGACGGGAGACAATCCAAGCTGTTCGAGCATTTTGCGGTAGAGGTCGTGCGTAACCAGCGCCGCCCGGGAGGGCGATTGGAACAGTTCGGGTCCGAGGCGCGCTGCAGAGTGACGAAACGGCAGTCGGGATGCGGCCAACGGGCCGGTCCGTACCGACTCCAGCAGCGGGTCGAGGGGGAGCGCCGGGTTCTCCTCGAATGCGGAAAGGGGGATGACCTGCAAATGCTTGTGGCGCTGGCTGGCGCCGGCCACCCTGCCGCCGTTGTAGAATCCGAGAGCCGGGTACTCCCGCATCGCCATCCACAAGGCCTCGAAATCCGCCCGGTTCAACACCTGTTCCTGCTCCTCGAACTCACGGGTGACGATCAGCAGGTGATGTTCGATTACATTGAACTTGTTGAGTACGGCGCGATGGCTCGCAGAGATATCCCCCACCGTCAGCTCCGCTTCTGGCGGCAGGAAAGGGTCGGCGCGCTCGTCGGTTTCCCGGCCGGCTCTCTCCTCGGCCTTGCGCCGGAGGTTCTCGGCAATACGGATGCTGAAGCGCATGCCGCCATCCTCGATGCGAGTGCGCCGTGTCGCTATGGTGTGCAGTTTGCCGGCGGCGATCGCCGCCTCGCTGCGGTCAAGGATGCTCTCCCACAGGGTCCCGGGCTGAATAATGGTGTCGCTCATGGGTCTTTGCCGTTGTTAAGTTCTGTTTAGGGCACTTCTAATCAACACGGTTTCGCTCGCCGCGGTTTTGTTCGCTGGCAAGGCGCAGTGAGCGATGTACAGTCGCTCTACATGAGCGAACTGCACGGATTCGCCTGGAGCGCATCCGGACCGCCGCAGGCGGGCCCGAAGGGGTCGCCCCAAAGACGGGGCGAACAACGCACTCAGCGGACAAAACGGCTCGAGCCCGAAGGGTTGCGCCCGAAATCGCCGATTACGGCGCTGCGCTGCTTGACAAGGCCGGCCATTGCGCTGCGCAGCGCGTCTTGTACTCGGCATTTTGGGCACAACGAAATCCGCGTTGGATGATTAGAAGTCCTTTATGGTAGAAGTCTTGCCGCTTCCACGCGAACCCCGACTGGGGGACAATCCCCGGTACAGGTGACTACCACCACGATCCCCGTTTCTTTTCCGGGCAGGTCTACTCTCTGTTCTCTGTGGTGACAGCCGTCGACGCCTTGCAGGAAACCATGAAATCACCCGATCCCAGCGTTATCGCCGCATTGGCCAGCCGCCTGCGGGAGGATGCCGAAGCCACCGGCCGTCGGCGCGGTCTGGTGCTGGCCGGTGACCCCGCCTG
>NZ_JAENYR010000102.1 GCF_016841685.1 Thiohalomonas denitrificans | reverse complement strand
TTACGCCCTCGCCCGGATTCGACTTCACCGGGCGCTTCGGCCGCCTGAGTACGGGTTTATCCTAACGCGGAGTGTTGTGCGGGTCCAGTTGATCGGAGGCGGCTAATGGGTGCCCCTAATGTTCCAAACCGGGGAGGGCCTGGCCCTCCCCATTTTTACCTGCCCGATTCTTGCGCGCTGATTTTCCGCATCCTGGTGCGGTATTGACAACACGCCGCTCCCGCCTGACCGGCTGTATCTTCACGTAAGAAATCCCTCTATTTGCGCATGGGTGAAGTCTAACGCCGGTAAGTTGCGTCCCCCGAGACCTATCGTGTTATATAGGACGAGGAATTCCACGCCCGCCTACTTGACGGATGTACCAACGAGCCGGAAGCACTGCGCCCACCCGGGCTGCGGCAGGAGCGAATGGATGTCGAAAATGCACGAAAAAAACACATGGAAAACACTACTGTGTAAGTTCCTGATTCTTTCATTCCTACTTGTATACGCGGCGGTTCCCGCCAGGGCCGCTCCTCCCGAAACTACCCCGACCGTGTCGGCCGTTGTCGCCGAAGCCTGTCCCTGTTCGAGAAACTCCTCCGGAGAGGCTTGGAAAAACCATGGCCAGTATGTCGCCTGTGTCAGCCACGCGCTGCAGCAGCTTACCCAACAGGAAGATTACTCCCGGAGAGAAGTTCAGGCGACGACGGTAGAGGCGGCCCGTTCGGAGTGCGGTAAAGAGACGGCCGCCGAGCAGACGGTGCCGGTTACCATCGCTGCCTTCTACGAGAGTCTGGAGGCGCCGGCCCAGGCGGGTGCACAGGTCTATGTGGACGGGGCGCAGGTCGGCGAGACCGACGCGGCCGGCCAACTGGTCATCGACCTACCGGTCGGAGGTGACTACGCGATTCGCGTCGTCGAGCCGGCGCTGGTTGCCGGGCAGACGCAACTGGCGGTACCGGCCGATGCCACGTACCCTTACCGGGTCGATATCGTCATGGACAGTGAGGAACAGCTGCTGGAGCCCGCCTTGCTCGTGAGCCAGGACATCACGGGACCCATCCTGCCGGTCGACACATCGGTGCTCCGGGTCGGCTTTGTCGATGATTCCGGCGGGGCGCGGCCCCTGGTGGACAAGGGCTATGTGGACCTGGTGCCCCTCAAGCAGCCGGACGCAAAGCGTGAGGTTACCGGCGCGTTTACGCTCAATGCCGAGGGCGCTCTGGAGCTGACGGACGCCAATGCCTTCCGGTCGGCTCTGTATGCAATGGGCCTGAGTGAAGTCGCACTGCGGGTCTCGTCGGCCAGGGACGCCGCGAACCGTATTTACGGCGGCGAACTGCGCTTTTACGTGGGCCGCTATTTGGTAACGGGACACCTCAATGCGCCTCCCTCCAATCCGGATCTGCCCCTGGCGGGCCTCACGGTCACGGCCACCTATCTGCCCGATCCGGTATGTGAAACTTGAGGCGACCACCGATGCCACCGGCGGGTACTCCTTCTCGTTCCTCCCCGCGGGGAACTGGGAATTCCGGGCAGCCGTGCAAGAGCAGAGGACCTACTACAACGGCGTGGCGGCGGCTGCGGTGAACCAGGACAGGAATAGCGTGTCGGGAACCACTAGCCCTGTCCATTCCCGTTTGCATGTGTACTTAAGCGGGTTAGGCTGCCATGGAATAGAGGGCGATTCCGCTCAAGGCGTCGACGAGACTAATTTCGATGTACCCAGTAGTACGGTTCGCGGTGAAGGTGCATTACCGCAAGGATTATCAGTTCGTGATTGCTTTCGTCGTGGTGGTAAATAACCCCATACGGGAACCGACGAACAAGGCACCGGCGAACACTCTTTTCAATAAACGGCTACATCTCAGGACGTGCGTGGTTCGCTCTATCGCCGCATACACTTCGGCAGCGAATTGATACCCAAGTGTCATTTCTCGCTCCTCGTAGTAATCGATGGCGAGCCGAAACTCCACTAGGGCCTCTGGATGGAACGAATACTGCATCAAGAGAACCGTTTCCAGATATCTTCAAAGACTTCTTCTCCTGATACCGGCTTGACCGTACCCGATTGGATCTCTTCCAACCGTCGCTTGGCCACTTCCGCCCACTTCTTATCGATTTCCGATTCTGGTGGCGCGCACGCTCTTCCACAGGAAGTGAATCGATTTCTCCTGAAGAACTCCCCCCCCCGCTGTCATTGCGAGGAGCCCCAGCGACGAAGTAATCTGGTACTTGGCACTTCGAGATAGCTTCGTCGCTGAGGCTCCTCGCTATGACAAGAGGGAAGTTCGTCATTGATTCGGGGCCGCGCAGCGGCGGGGGCGGCTCGCAATGACAGCTAAGAGTTCGTCATCGATTCGGGGCCGCGCAGCGGCGGGGGCGGCTCGCAACAAATCTTCGGTTTTCATGTCACCTTCTTCGCAGAGAGTTGATTCAAGTATGTCCAAGTTTACCGCTGGATGAGCCTTTGTGCCTGCCCGCAATTGAATACCTGGACATTCACTCCAAGCCATTGCCATGCTCGCCCTTCTTTCGCGCACTACTGTACTGCGGGTCACCAGACCTGCAAGTAACGCGTGTGCGTCGACCTACCGCATCGGAAACCCACTCTTTTGCCGCCCGGCGGCCTGCGTCCAACTTGACCTCTATCGGAAGATGCGCAAGCATTATGCGCATCATTCTTGCATCTGGTGACGGGCATGCGAACGGCATATGACACGAATGCACCGAAGAAAGCCACCAATCTGAGCGTGAATGCCGATCTGCTCAGGCGGGCGAGGGAGCTCGGCCTTAACCTTTCGCAAGTGTTTGAAGAACACCTCGCCGGAGCCGTGCGCAGGGAGAGCGAGCGCCAATGGCGGGAGGAGAACCGGGAGGCATTCGAAGAGTACAATCGACGCGTAGAGGCGCGGGGTAGTTTTGGAGACCAGGCCCGGCGCTTCTGATGGTGCAGTTTGCCGTTTATCGTGGGTTAGACACCAGAGTCGTGGCGCCGCTCGTCCGCCTGGGGGCGTTTGGGCGACCGATTTCGGTGTTGAATCCGGTATTCACAATTGAAAGTAACGAGGTCGTCCTCTCCACGGCAGAACTGGCGGGGGTATCGACAGCCGTTCTGGGGCCTTACGTGACCTCACTCTCGGAGAAGCGCGATGAAGTCATCGCCGCGCTCGATCTGCTTTTTACCGGCTTTTGAGTGCACGGAACAGCCCTGCCTCCCTTCTTTGGCGATTAGCCACTCCCACCTGTGAGAGCCGATTCAGGCGTGCCGACCTTTCAATGCTCGAAATGATTTTACTCTGACACTCTGACCCTAATGTTCCACCTCCTCATCTTTACCTGCCCGATTCTTGCGCGCGGCCACCGACCCTATGCCGTCCGTCATTCCGCGACCCTCTGCCGTTATTCCCGTGACCCTCTGCCGTTATTCCCGTGACCCTCTGCCGTTATTCCCGTGACCCTCTGCCGTTATTCCCGTGACTCTCTGCCGTCATTCTCGCGACCTTCTGCTGTCATTCCGCGACCCTCTGCTGTCGTTCCCGCGACCCTCTGCGTTATTCCCATGACTCTCTGCCGTCATTCCCGCGACCCTCTGCCGTCATTCCCGCGAAGGCGGGAATCCAGCACCCCCGACACTTTGGAACCCCGCACTCGTCCACACGGGCCGCGACGCTCAAACGACCACCAAACGAATGTCCATTGATTCCCTGTTCCAGAACGGCTTAGTGTGTTCCTTGTTTTCCATATTCCGAATGCCCCGGCGTACTACTTCCGCTGGATGCGGGAATTCACACGGAAAGGGAAGCCCATGCAACCTGCTGTTTACATCCTTGCCAGCCGGCGCAACGGCACGCTCTACGTCGGCGTCACCAGCGACCTCGTTAAACGCGTTTGGGAGCACAGGAACAATGGGTCCGAAGGGGTCGGCGCGATTGTGCGCGAGAAGCGGCTCAAAAAATGAAATCGTGCCTGGAAGTTGGCGTTGATCGAGAAAGACAATCCCGAGTGGCGGGATCTTTATCCCGATATTGCCGTTTAAGGCACAATAGCCGATCACGGTTTGGCGGTGGTTGCCTGATCGGGGTGACCTCTGGATTCCCGCCTTCGCGGGAATGACGGCAAGGGGTCGCGGGTTGACGTTTGTGGCAGGACGCTGCCGGGGAAGCCTGGGTTCCGGGGGGTGCCTGGATTCCCGCCTTCGCGGGAATGACGGCAGAGGGTCGCGGGTTGACGTTTGTGGCAGGACGCTGCCAGGGAAGTCTGGATTCCGGGGGGCGCCTGGATTCCCGCCTTCGCGGGAATGACGGCAGAGGGTCGCGGGATGCGTTGTTTGAACGAGAACATCGCGCGATAAGCGAACGTCGAAGACGGTGCACCGGTCGGTTTTTGGAAGGGCCGCGACAAGCGAAATCGGTGCAAATTTGTAAAAGGTTCGGGTTATATCAATATCATGCGTATCGCTTTTGGGGTTGAGTACGACGGCAGCCGTTACTGCGGCTGGCAGTTGCAGAAACACGAGGTTCCGACCGTCCAGGGGGCGGTGGAGAAGGCGCTGTCGAAGGTGGCCGATTCGCCGGTACGGGTGCATTGTGCCGGGCGGACGGATACCGGGGTGCACGCTACGGAGCAGGTGATTCATATCGATACCGAGGTGGAGCGGGAGGAGCGCGCCTGGGTGTTCGGCGGCAACGCCAATCTGCCCAAGGATGTCGCAATTCTGTGGATGAAACCGGTCCCGGACGATTTCCATGCGCGGTTTTCGGCGGTGCGGCGCAGTTACCGTTACGTGATTTTCAACCGCGCGGTGCGCCCCACCTTCCTTCAGCACCGGGTCAGCTGGGCGTGTCGGCCGCTGGATGAGAGCCGGATGGCCGAAGCGGCCCGCCACCTGCTCGGCGAACACGACTTTTCCTCCTACCGTGCCGTTGCCTGCCAGGCGAAAAGCCCGGTGCGGACGCTGCACCGGCTCGATGTCTCCCGGGAGGGGCGCTTCATCTTTCTGGATCTCGAGGCCGACGGCTTCCTGCATCATATGGTGCGAAATATCGCCGGTGTGCTGATGGCCATCGGCAGCGGCGAACAGGAGCCGGGCTGGACCAAAGAGGTGCTGGAGGCGCGGGATCGCACCCTGGGCGGTGTTACCGCACCGCCCCACGGGCTCTACCTGACCGGTGTGGGGTATCCCGAGCGTTTTGGTCTGCCGTCGCTTTCGCAGGAAAGCGTGGTCTGGTAATCTGCCGGGTTCCGGGTGTTGTGTTCAAACCGCTAACGGCTGTTGAAAAACTCCCTCTCCCTGAGGGAGAGGGCCGGGGTGAGGGGACTCAATAAGGTAAGTTACTGATTTTGTACCCCCCTCATCCTAACCTTCTCCCTCAGGGAGAAGGGACAAAAAACTTTTTTAACAGTCTGTTAAGAGCGCGAAGTAAAAGATAAAGGTTTTTGCCCGACACCGATTCGGTCGGCGTGCAGGCGCAATGGTTTGTTTTGAAAGGTATCTTTGTGACCTTGGCGCTCTTTGCGGTTAATCAATCATCCAGGGCTCGGCCATGAGGCGTACCCGCGTCAAGATATGCGGAATTACCCGCTCCGATGACGCCCGTGTGGCGGTGGAGGCGGGGGCCGATGCCATCGGACTGGTGTTCTATCCGCGCAGTCCGCGGGTGGTGACGGCCGAGCAGGCGGCGGCGATTGTCGCCACGCTGCCGCCCTTTGTGACGGCGGTGGGGCTGTTTGTGGATGCCGAGCGCAAGGATATCGATGCGGTGCTGGAGCGGGTGCCGCTGGATCTCCTGCAGTTTCACGGCAGTGAGACGCCGGAGAGCTGCGAGTCCTTGGGTCGCCGGTATATCAAGGCCGTGAGGATGCGTTCCGACATCGACCTGCGGGAGATGGCGGAGCGCTATGCCTCCGCCGACGGGTTGCTGCTGGATGCCTATCAAGAGGGTGTGCCCGGCGGAACGGGGGAGCGGTTCGATTGGGATCGAATTCCCGATGACTTGAACCTGCCCGTGGTGCTGGCCGGTGGGTTGGCGCCGGGAAACATTACGGATGCGGTCCGCAGCGTGCGGCCCTTCGCCGTCGACGTCAGCAGTGGCGTCGAGGCAGACAAAGGTATCAAGGACGCGGCGAAGATCGCCGCGTTCATGCGAGGAGTACGGCGTGCAGAGAGCGACTGAAAACGATTCCACGAAGCTGCCCGACGAGCGGGGCCATTTCGGCCCGTACGGCGGCCGTTTCGTATCCGAGACCCTGATGGGGCCCCTCGAGGAGCTGCGCGAGGCCTACGAGCGCTATATCGAGGATCCCGAGTTCCAGGCGGAACTGGACGAGGACCTGCAGCAGTTCGTTGGCCGGCCCACGCCGCTCTATTTTGCCGAGCGCTGGACCCGCAAGCTGGGCGGTGCGCGCATCTATTTGAAGCGTGAAGACCTGAACCATACCGGCGCCCACAAGGTGAACAACACCATCGGCCAGGCGCTGCTCGCCAAACGCATGGGCAAGACCCGCATCATCGCCGAAACCGGGGCGGGGCAGCACGGCGTTGCCACCGCGACGGTGGCCGCCCGGCTGGGTTTGGAGTGCGTGGTCTACATGGGGTCGGAGGATATCCGGCGCCAGGCGATCAATGTCTATCGCATGCGCCTGCTGGGTGCGAGAGTGGTGGCGGTGGAGTCCGGCTCGAAGACGCTGAAGGATGCCCTCAACGAGGCGATGCGTGACTGGGTCACCAACATCGACGACACCTTCTATATCATCGGCACGGTAGCGGGACCGCACCCCTATCCCGCCATGGTGCGCGACTTCCAGGCGATCATCGGCCGCGAGGCTCGCGAGCAGATCCAGGCGCAGGAGGGACGGCTTCCCGATGCGCTGGTGGCCTGCGTGGGCGGCGGTTCCAACGCCATCGGCCTGTTCTATCCGTTTATTGATGATGCCTCCGTCGCCATGTACGGCGTCGAAGCCGCCGGTGACGGTCTGGAGTCCGGTCGCCACGCCGCTCCGCTCTGCGCGGGCCGCCCCGGCGTGCTGCACGGCAACCGCACCTACCTGATGGAGGACGCGGACGGACAGATCATCGAGACCCACTCGGTTTCGGCGGGGCTGGACTATCCGGGCGTCGGTCCGGAACACGCCTGGCTCAAGGATTCCGGTCGCGCCAACTACGTCGCGATCACCGACGACGAAGCCCTGGCCGCTTTTCATGAATTGACCCTTACCGAAGGCATCATGCCGGCGCTGGAGTCGAGTCATGCCCTTGCCTATGCCATGAAGCTCGCTCCCGAACTCGGCCCCGACAAGGTCATCATCGTGAATCTCTCCGGGCGTGGCGACAAGGATATCCATACGGTCGCGGAGCGGGAGGGCATCACAGTATGAGTCGAATCGCTACCCGTTTCGCCTCTCTTCGAGAGGCCGGCCGCAAGGCGCTGATCCCGTTTGTTACCGCCGGTGATCCGAATCCCGAAGTCACGGTTCCGCTGATGCATGCCCTGGTGAAAGGCGGGGCGGACATCATCGAACTGGGCGTGCCGTTTTCCGATCCGATGGCGGATGGTCCGGTTATCCAGCGCGCCAGCGAACGCGCCCTCATGCATCACGTCAATCTGAAGGCGGTGTTCGACATGGTGCGCCGTTTCCGTGAGGACGACGCCGAGACCCCCGTGGTGCTGATGGGCTATCTGAATCCCATCGAGGTGATGGGTTACGAGGTCTTTGCCGAAGCCGCGGCCGCTGCCGGCGTGGATGGCGTATTAACGGTCGACCTGCCCCCCGAAGAGGCTGATGATTTCGTTACTGCCGCCCGCCGGTTTGACCTCGATCCCATTTATCTGGTGGCACCCAATACGGGTGATGCCCGCATCGATCGCATCGCCCATGTGGCCAGCGGGTTCATCTATTACGTCTCGGTGAAGGGCATCACCGGTGCGGCGAATCTGGATGCTGCAGCGGTCTCCGACCGATTGGCCGCCATCCGCGCCCACACGGATCTGCCGGTCGGTGTGGGGTTCGGCATCAAGGATGGCGCCACGGCGGCCGAGGTGGCCAAAGTAGCTGACGCGGTTATTGTCGGCAGCGCGCTGGTCGGTCGCATCGAGACGTTGGCGGATACACCCGGGCGCATCCCCGAAGCACTTGGCGGCTTTCTCGCTGAGTTGCGCGGCGCGATGGATGAAGCAACTACGAAATGAAGCCACAGAGGGCACAGAGAGCACAGAGATGAATGGCACTTAACTCAAGGGTGATCCGTCCGTAGGAGCGGCGGCAGCCGCGATCCAAGCGATGAGATTGCCCATCGGTTTTCGCGGCTTCCGCCGCTCCTACAGGTGCCTGGGGCGTTAAGTAAGTGCCATTCGGCACAGAGATTTATTACACGTACTCATGTTGCGAAGCCAAAAACGGCATGGATTCGAACTGTGTGGCTAAACGAAAAAACCATTCTCGCCAAATGAGCGGGGGAAGAATGCAATGAGCTGGTTAAAAAAATTTTTGCCTTCCCAGATTCGCACCGAAGGTGGAGCGAAACGAAAGAGCGTGCCCGAAGGCTTGTGGGCCAAATGTCCGGGCTGCAATTCCGTCCTTTACCGGGCCGAGCTGGAACGCAACCTGGATGTGTGTCCCAAGTGTGATCACCACATGCGCATCAGCGCACGACGACGGCTTGAGGCGTTTCTGGACGAAGAGCCCCGGGTGGAGATCGGCGATGACCTTCATCCGGTGGATGCGCTTCGGTTCCGTGATAGCAAGAAATACAAGGATCGCCTCTCCCAGGCACAAAAGAACACCGGTGAGAGTGATGCCCTGGTGGCGATGATGGGACAGGTGAACACGATTCCTCTGGTCGCCGTGGCCTTCGAGTTTAAATTCATGGGCGGCTCCATGGGTTCGGTGGTCGGCGAGCGGTTCGTCAGGGCGGTCGATGCCTGCCTGGAGAATGAGCTTCCGCTGGTCTGTTTTTCAGCCAGTGGCGGCGCGCGCATGCAGGAGGCGCTTTTCTCACTCATGCAGATGGCCAAAACCTCGGCAGCTTTGGCTCGGATGAGCAAAAGGGGTCTCCCCTTCGTTTCGGTCATGACCGACCCGACCATGGGCGGGGTTTCCGCCAGCCTCGCCATGCTGGGGGATGTGAATATCGGCGAACCGGGCGCCTTGATCGGCTTTGCCGGTCCTCGCGTCATCGAACAGACCGTGCGGGAGACCCTGCCCGAAGGCTTCCAACGGAGTGAATTCCTGCTCGAACACGGCGCCCTGGATCTGATCGTCGATCGTCGCCAAATGCGCGAAAAGATTGCTTCCGTGCTCGCCATGTTCACCGGCCAGCCGACACCGGTACCGGTTATGGCACTGGAAACGAATAGTCATTGAGACTACGTAACTACTCACCCTCTCCGTCATTCCCGCGTAGGCGGGAATCCAGAGAACAGCAATATGGCTCAAAATGGATCCCCGCCTACCCCCCGCCTGCGGGGGGTGACAGGGATGACGGATTTCCTGGGCCGTGCGCGCTCACCCGGGCGAGCAGTTACGAGAATACAAAGATTATTTACGCGTGGGCCTCACAGTAGGAGTCTGTCCGGGAATAGCGATCGTTGCGAGCCGCCCCCGCCGCTTCGCAGCCCCGAATCAGTAACGAACATTTAGCCGTCATTGCGAGCCGTGCCCCTAGCTGCGCTGGGCCGAATCAATGACGAACATTTAGCCGTCATTGCGAGCCGTACCCGCCGGCGCGCGGCCCCGAATCAATGACGAACTGTTAGCTGTCATTGCGAGCCGTACCCGCCGGCGCGCGGCCCCGAATCAATGACGAACTGTTAGCTGTCATTGCGAGCCGTACCCGCCGGCGCGCGGCCCCGAATCAATGACGAACTGTTA
>NZ_JAENYR010000101.1 GCF_016841685.1 Thiohalomonas denitrificans | reverse complement strand
CGCCTCGGCTCCGGCCGGCTCCGGCTGTGCCTCGACTTCGGCCGGCTCCGGCTGTGCCGCGACTTCAACTGCCGCCGGTTGTACCTTGATGTTGAGCTCTTTCAACAATTCGATGTCCGAGCCGTTATCATGGCTGATTTTAAGGGTCCAGTCGCCGCTGCGGTCCAGCGTCACCTTTCGCCAGGTCCGGTAGCGCAGCGAGCTGGCGGCACTGGCGGTTTTCACATCCAGGTCCTCCCCCTTGTGGTTGAAGTGCATCGTGACCTTTTGCGGATCCATATCGGCGGGCACCATAAAGGCCATCCAGAGCATGAAAGATTGACCTTTCTCCAGGGCGTTCGGCTGCAATTCGTCTTTGCATTCGTTCTTCGACTCCCCTTCGCTGTATACGTCCGCGCACAGCTTTACGTCGACCAGCACGATACCCTGCTCCTGGCCGTTGAAGTAAAAGTCGATGACCTCCCGAGCACTCTCCGGCGAGGGCTTGGCCGCGGCACTCAGGGAAAAAGTGGCCGCCAGTAGAAAAAGCAAAAAAGAGCGCATGTTTTTATTCTCCTTATAGGTGGGGGCTGAAAAGTCCCTCCCGAATTGTCCGGGAAGGCCTAACTAAAAACAATTAAATGCTTCACCCATTTGAATGATCGCTGAATTCTCCGGAAAAATCCTCGTTGGTACACACTAACCGACTGCGCCTGAACCGCTTTTGCTTATCCACAAAACTTGTGGATAACTTTGTGGACAGTTTGCGGATAGCCGCTTCCAACCCGTACTGCTGTGCGCCTAACCTCAAATTGAATATTTTCTGACCACCGATTTAATTTTCATGATTTCATTGACTTATGACGATTTTATGCTTGTTTCCGCTCTGCGCGGCCACTTCCGTACGACGCCTTCGCGCTTCCCACAGGACTGTGCATAAGGCAGCACGTATGGGGTTTACTGATCTGCGTGATCAAGCAGGTGTTTATCCCGCGGGCAGAGCGTATGGGTGATCGGTGGCGGTTTTTCCCGAAGGAACAAATCAAGCAGAGAGATGGCGTCTTCCACTTCCAGCCACGTGTTGCGGCCTACGTCGACCCGCCGACACCAACTGCACATGCGGAGCCGCTTCCCCTCTCTTCTTTCTTTGGGGTCGAGCAAACGGATGGGCTTCCGCATCTCGCGGTACTGAACACGGCAGCGGTATTCAACCCCTCTGTCGGGCAGGGGCCATATATCCATGAGCATGAAGCGGCGAACGGCAGGCGCATCGCACCGGAACGGCAGGTCAAAGATGTGGTGCCCGCTCCGAACCCTCTCCAACAGCGCCTGATTTAACCGAATCACCTCCTCACCAACGATAAAATCCCAGACCACCCGCCCCAGGATCCGGGGCGCACGCAGCTCGGAACCGCCGTTCGCGCTAGCGAAGCGATTCCAGCTTTCATTGACCCGAAAAATACGGTCATGTCTGTCGAGGCGATAAACGATCTCGCCATAGTTCGGTTCTTGCATCCGACCTCCAGGCTACTCATCGAGAGTCGTAGCAACGGATCCCTCGACGCACAACAGGCAGTCTGTGGCGGGCTTGCGAAAATGACCGGCGGTTCTGCGTATTCGCCACGATATGAACCCGGCAGTCAATGGCTAATCTGTGCGCATGACGGAAAGACTTTTAAACAGGGAGGTAACCATGAAAAAAGCAAACTGGATTTGCGGTGGACTTTTCGCCGCACTGGGGGCCGCAGCGTCACCAGCAGTGGCTCAGGATACTCCGGGACTGTTGGAGGCGGATAGAGATGCACCGCAATGGTATGTCGGCCTGAACGGTACCTGGGCAGACTACGACGTAGGCAATTTTGACGAGGAGTGGGGCGGCAAACTCTTCGGTGGCTATCAGCACAACCGCTGGCTGGGCTTTCAGCTGGGTTATGCCTATCTCGGCAAGTACGAAGCCAACGGCGGCGATGTCGAGGTGGACGGGTTCGAGCTTGCGGCTTTGGGGCATTATCCGATTACGCCCAACACTTCGGTATTCGGCAAGGTAGGTGCCTTTGCCTGGGATACCACGGTCGATGGAGCCGGCGTACCGGTGAGTGATGATTCCGGCACGGATGCCACACTCGGACTCGGGGCAGAGTACTCGATCACTGAACAGGTCGGTGTGCGCCTGGAGGTCGAGCGTTTCATGGACGTGGGCGATGAAGACATCGACGCCGTGTCCCTGGGCGTAGTTACCCGGTTCTGAGGCTTTTTCCGATTCGACCCGGCCCCGCCCGGCCGGGTCAAAGCCCTGCCGCGTGTCGTCACCTGTTCGGAACGGTGGAATCCCGGCCAGAAGCAGACCCTTGCGGCAGTATCCACGGTTAGCTGATAGCCTTATGGGCGGAAGCAACCGGGAAACGGCACCGCGATGACTTATTACGACGTTTTTAACGGCGATGCCGACGGCATCTGTGCACTCCACCAGCTTCGCCTGCACGAACCCGCCGATGATGCTGTCCTGGTGACTGGCGTAAAGCGGGACATTGCCCTGCTGGCCCGGGTGCATGCCGGTGAGGGCGATCGGGTAACCGTGCTCGACGTTTCATTCGACAAGAACCGCGACGGGGTGAAGCGTCTCCTGGAGGCGGGAGCCGCCGTTCGCTATATCGACCATCACTACGCGGGGGAACTCCCCGAACACCCGAACCTTGAAGTGCTCATCGATACCGCCTCGGACGTCTGCACAGCCTTGCTGGTGGATGCCCGGCTGGAAGGACGGTACCGCCCCTGGGCGGTGGCTGCGGCATTCGGCGACAACCTCACCGACGCGGCACTACGTGCGGCCGGGCCGCTTCAGCTGAACGAGAGGCAGCTCGAGTCCCTCAAGGAACTCGGAATCTGCCTCAATTATAACGGTTACGGTGCCAGCGTCGATGACCTCTTCTTTACACCGGACGATCTCTACCGCCGGCTGCGCCCCTATACAAACCCTTTCGTCTTCATGGTCGAAGACCCGGCCTACGAAGAACTCCGTGAGGGATTCCACGCCGACATGGCCCGTGCCGAATCCCTTCGCCCCGAACTGGAAACCGATACCTATGCCGTCTACGTCCTGCCGGATGCCAAGTGGAGCCGGCGCGTGGGAGGGGTATATGGCAATGCACTGGCCCGACGCCGTCCCGAGCGCGCCCACGCCCTGCTGTCGATGCTGCCCGACGGCAACTACCAGGTGAGCGTACGCTCACCCACGGCCAATCCGGAGGGAGCGGATGACCTCTGCCGCCAGTTCCCGACCGGCGGAGGCCGCAAGGCGGCGGCCGGGATCAACGCCCTGCCCGCCGATCGATTCGATGCCTTCATAGCGGCGCTCCAGGCGGCATACGGGAAGAACTAGCCCGACCCGATTTTCGACCATGTGGGTCGGCCTTCAGGCCGTTATCGCCTCAAGACCCGCCACCAGCGCCAGACATTCAACAGGCTCGCCAGTGATGCGGCGAGATAGGTGAAGGCCGCTGCGCGCAGCACCCGGCGTACCGACCGCTGGTCTTTCTCCTGAAGGTATTTGCCTCGCTGAAGGATCGGCATGGCTTTGCCGAAGCTTGCATCCCACTCCAGTGGCAGGGTCACCAGGTGGACCACCGCGGCACTGCCCAGGCTCGCCATGGCGAGCCCGAACAGCAGCAGACCGCTGGCCGGGACTCGGGTCAACGCCGTGACCACCGGGACCACCATAAGGGCTGCGGCACCGCCGCGCTGTGCGGTCTGGGCCAACATGACCAACCGGTTTCGGGTGGAAAACAGGGACTCCCCCTGATGGTGCTGGATGGCGTGTCCCACCTCGTGGGCGGCCACAGCCACTGCGGTCAGGCTGCGTCCGTCGTGTACGTCGGGGGTCAATCGGACCATCCGGGTCTCGGGATCGTAGTGATCGCCCTGTTCGGTAGTGCCCAGGCGAATGCCGGTGAGGGCGAACCGGTCAATGAGGTGTTGCGCCAGCTCGCCGCCGGTCCCGGAAAGATCGGGTCGCTCCCGGCTGTATCGCTTGAAGATATAACGCACCCAAAGCTGCGGGCCAAACAAAAGCCCCAGCAGCAGCAAAATAAACAGTGCAATATGCATTTAGATTATCCGTCGAGCAGTCGCTCGAACTATTCATCTGAACCTTCCTTGTCGTCTCGCCACACGGCGGGGCGTGCCCGCCGTCCAGTGCGCCCATCTGCGGTCCTGGCGGGAGCCGCGAAGATGGTGTGTCGCTGCGGTAAATGACTCCGGTTTACCGCTTTGGACACAGCCTATCAATTCCGTTCGTCAATTTTTGGTCTTCAGTAGCAAAAACTCGATATCGTTGCTCTGCAGCAGTTTTCGCGCCTGTTCGAGCTTTTCCAGGTCTTCATAGGGGCCCAGCTGCACACGGTGCCAGGTGTCCTTGTCGTCGATGGTCACGGTCCGGACCCTTGCGACCAGGCCCAGCAGCGCCAGCTGTGCCCGGCGTGTATCGGCATCATCCGCCGTGCTGAAAGAGCCTGCCTGGAGCAGGTATTTTCCCGGCGGCGTCTCTTTCAGTTCCGGTTTCTGCAGGTCCTCTTCCGGGATCATCACCTCGTACTCGGGCAGGAGCTTGTAGAAATCGAAACGGACCCGGTCTTTCTTCTTCGTCGGGGCGGATTCCGGCTGCTGTTTCGTTGTGGGTGGCACCAGGCGCGGCTTCGAAACCGGCGCCGGTGCACTGGCTTCGCCTCCGGGCACCTCGCGGTCGGTGTTGATGTAGAACAGAAAGGCCACGAACAGCCCGATCAGCAGGCCGGTGGTCATCCACAACCAGGGCGGAACCATCGGCTCCTGTTTGGCCTTTCTGGCGTAATCACGCGTCATAAGTCGTCCGCTACATGCTTTCCGGCGCGGAGACGCCGAGCAGGGAGAGGCCGTTGGCGAGGACCTGTTTTGCGGCCAGGATAAGTGCCAGCCGTGCATCCCGCAGCGTACTGTCCTCGACCAGGAACTGATGGGCGTTGTAATAGGTATGGAAGTCATTGGCCAGTTCGCGGAGATAGTGCGCGAGCTGATGCGGCTCATGCACCAGGGCCGCCGCCTCGACCACCTCCGGGTAGCGGGAGATGGTCTGCAGCATGGCCTGCTCGTGGTCCTCCTTGAGCATCGGCAGATGGCGCAGCCCGGCCTGGCGGTCGTAAAACAGCTCCTTCTCCTTCAGCTGGTGCATCACCGAGCAGATCCGTGCATGGGCGTACTGGATGTAGTAGACCGGATTGTCATTGGACTGGGACTTGGCCAGGTCCAGGTCGAAATCCAGATGCTGCTCGCACTTGCGGCTTACGTAGAAGAAGCGCGCGGCATCGTTGCCGACCTCCTCGCGCAGCTCGCGAAGGGTGACGAACTCACCGGAGCGGGTCGACATCTGCGCCTTCTCGCCGCCCCGGTAGAGGATGGCGAACTGCACCAGCAGCACATCGAGCAGCGAGGCATCGTCGCCGATGGCCTCCATGGCGGCCTTCACGCGCGGCACATAGCCGTGGTGGTCGGCGCCCCAGACATCGATGACCCGCTCGAAGCCGCGCTCGAGCTTGTCCATGTGGTAGGCGATGTCGGAGGCGAAGTAGGTCTTCACACCGTTCTCGCGCACCACTACGCGATCTTTCTCGTCGCCATAGTCACTGGAACGGAACCATAGGGCGCCCTCTTTTTCATAGAGGTGTCCCGACGCCTTCAGCCGTTCAATGGCCGCGTCCACCTTGCCCGACTCCACCAGGGTGCGTTCCGAGAACCACTTCTCGTAGGCGACGCCGAACTCCTCGAGGTCGCGGCGGATGTCGCCGAGGATGGCATCGAGTGCCGTATCGAAGATTATCCGGTAGCTCTCTTCCCCCAGCAGGGTCCTGGCCTTGCCCACCAGGCCGTCGATATGCGCCTCCTTGTCGCCACCGACCGGCTCATCCGCCGCTACTCCCTCGAACACGGCTGCAGCGGAATGGCGGAAGGCGTCGCCGTGGTCGCGGTGAATGGAGGCGGCGATATCCCAGATGTAATCGCCCCTGTAGCCATTGGACGGGAAGACCAGCTCTTCCCCGCAGAGCTCCAGATAGCGCAGCCAGACGCTGGCGCCGAGAATATCCATCTGACGGCCCGCATCGTTCACGTAATACTCGCGATGCACCTCGAAGCCGGCAGCGGCGAGCAGGTCGGCTACGGTGGCGCCGTAGGCGGCGCCGCGGCCGTGGCCCACGTGCAACGGGCCGGTGGGATTCGCCGAGACGAACTCCACCTGTACCCGCTTGCCATTGCCGATGGTGGAGCGGCCGAACGCCTCGCCGGCCTCGAACACCTGGCCGACCACGGCCTGAAAGGCAGTCGGGGTCATATGGAAATTGATAAAGCCCGGCCCGGCGATCTCCACATTGGCGACCTGATTCGAAGAGGGCAGGCGATCGATGATCAGTTCGGCAATGTCGCGCGGTTTGCGACGCGCCGGTTTCGCCAGCAGCATGGCCGCATTGGAGGCGAAATCGCCAAACTTCTTGTCGCGGGTGCGCTCGATGGTGAAGTTGGGCACTTCGCATTCGAGCTCGCCATCATGGCGCAGGCGCTCCAGTGCCGTACGAACCAGGTCCTCGAGGTGATGTTTCATCAGGCTAAATCAATACCGGTGATAAGGTGCAGGATGGAAAATTAGCAGCCGCGACGGCGCCCGTCGCGTGAAGCCGCTTATTATCTTGCATCTTGCAGTGGGTATCCACCGCAGGCGGCTTTAAATTGCCATTCCGTGAGCGAGGGCAACATACTGGCGGTTAGGAAGGCGCTCCGGCGGTGGTTTTCGTTATGGAGTATCGCGCCGGGGGCGGCCCTCCACCGGGAATGGAGGCGTTCTCCCGCGAGGCTCAAAACATCTCGCCGGGATCGACGTCAAGCGACCAGCGGACGCGCCGCCCGGTCTTCAGGCCCTCCAGCTGCGGCGTCCAGCCGGCGAGCAGGCGATGCAGGGTGGAGCGCTGATCGGACTGCAGCAGCAGCTGGGCCCTGACCCGCCCGGCGCGCTTCTCCATGGGGGCCGGAACCGGATCCCAAATCTCCACCCCCGGCAGGCCGTAGCCCACGGCCAACCTGCGCGCCTCTTCCAGAAAGGCGAGCGGCGCGTCGCGGTCGACCGCCTCGGCCCGCAGCAGTGCCAGGTGCGAAAAGGGTGGCCAGCCGGTTTCACGGCGCTCATCGAGCAGACCTCGGGCCAGGTGGCCGTAGTCGTGTTCAACCAGCCCGGAGAGCAGCGGATGCTCGGGAAACTCGGTCTGGATCAGTACCTCGCCGAGGCGCTCGGCCCGCCCGGCGCGGCCGGCGACCTGGATGATGAGCTGTGCCATGCGTTCGGCTGCGCGAAAATCGGCGCTGAAGAGGCCTTGATCGGCACCGACGATGCCCACCAGGGTCACTTCGGGAAAGTGATGGCCCTTGGCCAGCATCTGGGTGCCGACCAGGATTCGTGCACGGCCGCCCCGCACCTCATCCAGCAGATCGCCCATGGCCCCTTTGCGGCGGGTGCTGTCCCGATCGATGCGCACCAGTCCCACCTCCGGAAAGCGGCCGCGCAGGGACTCTTCCACCCGTTCGGTACCTTGCCCTACCGGCGCCAGGTCCGCGCTGGCGCACTCCGGGCACTCGGTCGGGAGCCGCCGATCGGCACCGCAGTGGTGGCAGCGCAGTCGCCGTGCACCCGCATAGTAGACCATGCGGGCATCGCAGCGCTCGCAACTGCTCTGCCAGCGGCAACCGCGGCAGAACAGTGTTGGAGAGTAACCGCGCCGATTGAGGAAGATCAGCACCTGCCCGCCGGCCGCGATGTGACGCTCGGCGGCCTTGAGCAGTGGTTCGGAGAGACCATCGGTGAGCGGATTGTGCCGGATATCGATGAGGTGCAGGTCCGGATGCAGGGCCGTCCCGGCCCTCTCCGGCAGCACCAGCGGCCGGTAACGTCCCAGTTGGGCATTGTGCAGAGTCTCCACTGACGGAGTGGCCGAGCCGAGCACCACGGGAACATCACTGAGACGCGCACGCATCACCGCCACGTCCCGTCCGGAATAGCGGAAGCCGTCCTGCTGTTTGAACGAGGGGTCATGCTCCTCATCCACCACGATGATCCCCAGGTCGGCCATGGGGGTGAACACCGCTGAACGGGTGCCGATGACCACGGGGGCGCTGCCGTCACGGGCCGCCAGCCACGCGCAGAGCCGCTCACCATCGGAGAGCCCCGAGTGGAGGACGGCGATGGGAACCGGGAAACGTCTCCGGAAACGCTCGATAAGTTGCGGGGTCAGGCCGATCTCCGGCACCAGCACCAAAGCCTGCCGGCCGGCGGCGAGGACCCGCTCGATCATCCCCAGGTAGACCTCGGTCTTGCCGCTGCCGGTGACGCCGTCGACCAGAAAGGCACCGAATCCCACACCATGGTCGGCCACCGCGGCGATCGCCGCCTCCTGAGGTGGGTTCAACAGAGGCCGCTCACCTTCGGGGTCCGCCTGCGGTGCGGGGAGGCAGGATCCCTCCAGACTCTCCACCCAGCCCCGTTCCTGCAGGCGGGCCAGCGCCGGGCGCCAGGTGACGAATTCGGTTGCCAGCGCCCCGGCAGTGAGGCCTTCGGGCTCACTTCGCAGACGATCGAGCAGCACCGCCTGCCTGGGCGCGCGCCGCGGCTCTCCCTTCGCTTGAGCCAGGCCCGCCTCACTGGCCCGGTAGCGTTGGATGCCGGCCGCACGCGCGACACGCCCCTGGCGCAGCAGCACCGGCAGCGCAGTCTGGTACACCTCCCCCGGAGGGTGGTGGTAGTAGTCCACCGCCCAGTCCAGCAGGCGTCTTTCGGTCTCGCTCCAGAGCGGCTCCCGGTCCAGGCATTCGGTGGCCCGTTTCAGGCGTTCGGCGGGAATATCCGTGTGGTCGACGACCTCGACCAGAACGCCGACCACCTGTCGCTTCCCGAACGGGACCCTAACCCGTTGGCCGGGTGTTATCGTCCCGCCTGCGACAGCCCCTGGTGGCAGGTAGTCGAACAGTCGTCGCAGAGGGGAGGGAACGGCGATTCGAAAGACGGGCTCAGGCATGGAGGCAGTCTAACATCCGATGGTTAAAACAGCCGTTTTACGGTAGTGATTTAAGACCGAATCTCCGGAAAATGACCGGGGAGGCTGTCCGAGAATAGCAATGGGCTCCAAAATGGAGGTTGGCGCTGAGGAACGAAAATAATGTTCTCGGACAGGCTCCTGGCTATCTATCTGTCCGAAAAGTAGTCGAATTATCCACAAATCCTGTGGATAACTTTGTGGACAGACTGGGAAAATCGCCCCTTGGGCCGCAGCATTGTTACGCGTTTGTAAATTGCGCATAAAATAACCAATCAAAAAAGCTCTTTTAAAACCGTAGTTTATGTCAATTCGTTACGCGCTTATGGAGCGTTATCGCAAGCCGGCACCTGCTAACAGGGCTCGGGTTTGAATTGTGTATAAAAGGCACGGAAAGGGGTTGTTATTGGGCTTGAGTTTATGTTAGTGCAATCAAAAATCCGGCTCCTGGCTCCAACGCGGCCTGTCCGTCCAGACCTCAATTCTCCCGAACCATTCCGGGGGCGGGCAGGCCGTCGATGCTGACAGCATTCTTGCGGGCGTGGTATTCCTTAATCCCTTCGGGTCCCTTTTTCCCGGTCCAGGCCATCAGTTCGTCGCGTTGACTCCGGTAATCCATGAGCGGGACACCAAAGCCGCAGGAGCTCTGGATCCGGCGCACATCGACACGGACGATCTGCCGCTCCCCCTTGAGACTGGCGGGAAACAGGCAGCGCAGAGAGTCCCATTCCGGCTCCCCCGGTGCCACCACCCTTCCCTGGCCATAGAGCCGCAGGATTTTCGGCTTGCCGGAGAATGCGCAAAACATCAGTGTAATGCGGCCGTTTTCACCCAAATGGGCGGCGGTTTCATTTCCGCTTCCGGTCAAATCCAGATAGACAACCTCGCGTGGACCGAGCACGCGCAGCGTATCCAGGCCGCGGGGGGAGAGGTTGACGTGGCCCTCTTCGGATAGCGGCGCCGTGGCGTTGAAGAACAGGGGCTGGGCCTCGATCCAGGCCGCCATGTCAGTGTCGATCTCGGAGTAGAGTTTGGCCATCGAATCCTCGTGTACAAGCCGGTCGAAAAGAATCAAGAGTAAACGCAAACGGCAGGAAAACAACCGTGCCAGTCGTAAAACCGCAGTACGGGCATGGTAGAGGTACATCCCAGCGACACTGTCATTGCGAGCCCCGGCGACGAAGCAATCTACCTCTCAAACAGCAAGATTGCGCGTCGCCCGGGGCTCCTCCTGATGAACTTCCCCCCGCTGTCATTACGAGGAGCCCCGGCGACGAAGTAATCTGGTGTCCTAACAGCGAGATTGCCACGTCGCTGTGGCTCCTCCTGATGAACTTCCCCCCGCTGTCATTACGAGGAGCCCC
>NZ_JAENYR010000100.1 GCF_016841685.1 Thiohalomonas denitrificans | reverse complement strand
GAAAATAGGTTCCAGACATTTTCAACCGACTACATCCATGTAGTCGTCTGCGGTGCAATACTGTTTTTCAGCGAGTAGCCCCCAGTGCCTGAACTCCCCGAGGTCGAAACCACCCGGCGCGGAATCACGCCGCACATCACCGGCCGCCGGATTCTCGCCGTTGAGGTACGCGAGCCGCGTCTGCGCTGGCCGGTGCCCCCCGACCTGCAGAAGCGGGTGGCGGGACGGCGCGTAACCGAGGTGCGCCGGCGCGGGAAATACCTACTGCTCGTGCTGGAGCGGGGCAGCATGATCCTGCACCTGGGGATGTCGGGCAGCCTGCGAGTGCTGGAGGTGCCGCTGGCACCGGGCCGTCACGACCATGTGGACCTGGTCTTCGCCGAAGGCCTGCGCCTGCGACTGACGGACCCGCGCCGCTTCGGTGCGCTGCTGTGGACGAACGGGCCGCCGGAGAGCCACAAGCTGCTCGCCGGTCTGGGGCCCGAACCCCTGAGTGATGCCTTTGATGGCGATTACCTGTTCCGCCGCTCCCGCGGGCGGCGCATCCCGGTCAAGGCCTTCCTGATGGATGCCAAGGTGGTGGTCGGGGTCGGCAACATCTACGCCAACGAGGCGCTGTTCATGGCCGGGATCCGTCCCGAGCGAGCGGCCGGGGGCATCTCACGCGCCCGCTATCTGCGCCTGGCGGAGCAGGTGCGCAGCATCCTCGAGCAGGCCATCATCCAGGGCGGTACGACACTGCGAGATTTCACCGACAGCCAGGGCCGCCCCGGTTATTTTTCCCAGAGCCTCGCCGTCTATGGGCGGGGCGGCCTGCCCTGCCCCGCCTGTGGCGCACAGCTCCGTGAAGTACGCCTGGGACAGCGATCGACGGTTTTCTGCCCGCGCTGCCAGCGATGATTGATCTTTTGCCACAGAGCACACCGAGCACACAGAGGTAAATGGCAGGCCGACATGAGCAGCTTCCTCAAACTCTGTGGCCTCTGTGGCTAAACTGTCTTTCGCTGTAAACTGGCCGGCCCATTTCAACCCGGTGCTTCACCTTGCCGACGACCGACGACGTTTTCGCCTCTCCCGATCGCCTGCGCCATGCCTTCGAGAAGGGCCTGGGGCGGCTGCTGGAACGGGACACCCTGGGGCCGTTTATCCTTGCCACCGCCAATGCCAGCTTCGAGCCGGAGCTCTGGAACTCGCTGCGACCGGCACTGGAGGAGCGCTTCGAGGAGCTGAGCACCAAGTACCGCGCCCGGTTGCTGGGCAACGGCACCATCCCGGATGGCGATGAAGACCTGACGGTTTTCCTGAAACTGGCCTTTCTCGGCTTCAACAGCCTGGAACCGACCCGGTTCCGACAGGCCGGTCCCTGGGAGGTGCAGTTCAACCCGCTACGCGCCTTTCGTCCCCAGCGCATGAGCACCCAGTCGGTGGATGGGATCCGCAAGCCGTTCAATCCGGACGGATTCCATTTCAACAAACCGTTCATGGAGAAAGAGATCCTCTGGGAGGGCATTCTCGGCGGCAGCGAAGCGGCGCTCTATTACAACAAGTACCCCTTCGTCGACCGTCACGGCCTACTCGTCCCTGAACGCCACCAGCAGCACCCGCAGTTTCTGACGCCGGCCCTGCATGACTTTGCCTGGAAGCAGGCGGCGCGGCTCGGCGAGACGCTGCCGGGGGTGGGACTCGGCTATAACGCTTACGGCGCGGGCGCCTCGGTCAACCATCTGCATCTGCAACTGTTCGTCCGTGACACGCCGCTCCCGGTGGCCGATCCGCACTTTGTTCACAATGGCGGCAGCGAACCCTATCCGGCCCACTGCATTGCCCTGGACGATGCGGAGGAAACCTGGGAGCGGATCGACGCGCTGCACCGTGCGGATATCGCCTATAACCTGCTCTACCTGCCCGGCCGCGCCTACCTGCTACCCCGTCGCATCCAGGGCAGCTTTACGGTACCAGACTGGTGCGGCACCTGCGCATGGTACGAAATGGCCGGCGGCGTGGTCACCTCCAACCGGGAGCTGTTCGACACCCTGACCTTCAGCGACATCGCCGGTCTGATCAGGGAAGCGACTATCTAGACACCATGGATGGGCAATATAGCGCCCCCCGTCATTCCCGCGGAGGCGGGACTCCAGAGAGCAGCGGCATGGTTCAAAATGGATCCCCGCCTGCGCGGGGATGACGAATATCCTAGGCCGTGCATAATCACTCAGGCGAGCAGTTACCCAAAGAAAATCCTTTGATACGTTGCGATGAAGGAGCCTGTCCGAGAATAGCAATGGGCTCCAAAATGTAGGTTGGCGCTGAGGAACGAAGCCCAACAAAATCAGCGTTGCACTTAACACTTAATTGGGTGAATTCAGGGCATAACTCACCCCAACCTACAAAAAACGTACTACTCACCCCCTCCGTCATCCCCGCGTAGGCGGGGATCCAGAGAGCAGCGGCATGACTCGAAATGGATCCCCGCCTGCGCGGGGATGATGACTCTTCGGCGTAACAACTCCAGATCTCCGCTCCTGGATCCCGGCCTGCGCGGGGATGACGGATTTCCGGGGCTGTGGGCAATCACCCGGGCGAGCAATTACCAAAAAACGATGTTCTCGGACAGGCTCCCAGGCAACCCATTGCAGAACGATGCCATTGTGACTATTCGTTAGGTAGACAAGAGAATAGCCACTTACCGGTCGCAGGAGCAGAGGATGGTAATGCCGTCATGGATGACCGGGGCCCTGGCCCTGCTGGCGCTTGCCGGCGGCTGCGCAGGGCCACAATTCACGGAGTCCCCCACTGTCACCCTATCCGGTGCCGAGCAGGCCCTAAAAGAGGCCCGCGCCACCCGGGCGGCGGAGTTCGCCGCGCTCGAGGTGCAGATGGCCGAGGACAAGCTGGAACAGGCCCGCTCCATCGCCGAATCGGGGGAGCAATTGGGGCGCTCCCGACGTCTTGCGGAACAGGCCGAGATCGACGCGCGCCTGGCGATCATCAAGGCAGAGACCGAACGCCTGCAGCAGATGAGAAGGCAGCTGGAAGAGACCATCGAATTGCTTCGCAAGGATCTGGACTCGTGAAGCGGATCCTTGCACTCCTTGCGGTTGCGCTCATTTCCGCCTGCACCACCGCCCCCAACGGCACACCGGAACTGGCCGATCTCCGGGCCACTTATCGCGCCGTCTCCGACGTACCCGAAATAAGGGCCAATGCCGCCTATTTCCTGCACCAGGCGGATGAGGCCATCAAGCGGGCAGGCAGCACCTTCGACGCCGCCGAATATGACCACCAGATCTACATGGCAAGGCGCTATCTGGGAATGGCGCAGGCGGTCACCAAACGTGAACGGTCCAAACGCGAGGTCGAACAGCTCACCGACCAGCACAATCAACTGCGCAGGAAGTTGCGCGCCGAGCAGGAGGCATCAGCATCCCGCCACACCGAGGTGCTGGAGGCGGAGCTGGCCGCGATGGAAGCGACACGGGTCGACCGCGGCGTCATGGTGACCCTCCAGGATGTACTGTTCACCCTGGGGCGCACCGATCTGATCCCATCGGCTCAAGATGAACTGAGGACCGTCAGCAACTTTCTCCGCAACCATCCCGATCGCATCCTGGTGGTGGAGGGGCATACCGACAGCCTCGCCAATACGAACTACAACCGGGTGCTCTCCGAGCGGCGGGCCAACGCCGTCAAGCATGCGCTGGTCGCACAGGGAATCGACCCGGATCGCATCATCAGCCGCGGCTACGGAGAGGCCCGTCCCATCGCCAGCAACCGGACCGAAACTGGACGGCAGCGAAACCGGCGGGTCGAGATAGTGATATTGACCGAGAGTGAAACGCCACCGTCATCCGAATGAAGCTTCGAACAATTCACGTCTGGTTCCACAGGTTTTTTTTTGGTGTAAAAGGCCACATCAGGACTATCAGCCACAGGCCCGGATCCATTTTCAGAAACCGGTTTTGCTCATCGGCGTGCTCAGTCTGCGCTGGCGTTCTTGCTCACTATTGGTCCATCAAGGCGCGCTGCGCAGGGAGTGGTGCGCCCTTTGATGTGCAGGGATGCACGACTGCCGCGAGCCATGGATGCGCAGGAGGGCCAAGCAGCGCACCAATCCGCGGGGAGCGGATTGGGACAACCGCAAGCTAGTCCTAAGGGCGGACTCGAGGGGAAGGAGTCCGCAACGCAGGATTTAGCCCCGGTAGCGGCGCTCCCTTCGGGCCGGCCCACAAGCCCCCCCGGCTGCATTGCAATCGCTTGAATTGGTTACGACCAGTCCTGCGCTCCCGCGCCTTGCCGATGGCGTTTGTGAAACCGGCTGGGTGTTACACTATTTCCGATGGGCCACTAGTGTCCGAGAATAGCGACCGTCACGAAGGCAAGACGGATTGAGTCAGATTTTCCGGCCATCTGAGGCGAATACGACTGCATGGACGCCGTCGTTAGAGCGACGCATGCCGCCATGGATGACGGCAGTAGAGAACGTCTGGAACCTATTCTCGAGGATGTCCGAGCCGACGAGTGCAGGGAAGCACTTGGTAGAGCGAAGCAGGATGCCCGAGCCGAGTAGGCCACTCTATTCTCGGGCAGGCTCCTAGCCAAACACTCGCTTCCCCTTGCTTCAGAATACGCCGCCCTGCTACTTCTATGCCGGCAAATATGCCGGGCGACGAGAGTCAGACAGGTGTCGGATATCATCACTCCTTCCTGGAGATGCAGTTAGAGCACCGATTAGAATAGGTTCGGTAGCCGCGAAAGTCGGATTTTAGCCCGACCTGTCGGCCGGAAGGCCGACTGAAGCCAAACCGCCAAACAGGAAAGCTCTCAAAGATTAGCCAAAAGGGAAAAGAATGAGGATCTTGTTGGTTGAAGACGATCACCTCCTCGCAAAGACCATGCTGAGCATGCTGCGGGATGACCACAACACAGTGGACTGGTTGGATGACGGCCAGCAAGCCCTCAGTGTATTACCCGATGAACATTTTGATGTGGTGATTCTGGACCTTACCCTGCCCAGCGTCGACGGCCTGGAGGTGCTGCATGCAATGCGAAGTCAAGGCATATCCACACCGGTGATCATCCTCACCGCCCGTTCCGAACTGCCGGAAAAGCTATACGGGCTGGACTCGGGGGCGGATGACTACCTTACCAAACCCTTCGCCATGGGCGAACTGAAAGCCCGCATCCGTGCAGTAACCCGCAGATCGGATGGTCAGGCCCACCCCGGCCTCACGGTCGGCATACTTAACCTTGCTCCGGACTCCAATCAGCTGAGGGTCGGCAACGAAGTGATCCCGCTGCCCCGGAGCGAATTCCAGATTCTCCACTTCATGATGCGCCACCCGAACCAGGTTGCCACCCGCCGTCGGCTGGAGGAACAGCTGTATGGATGGGAGCAGGGAGTGGAAAGCAACACCCTGGAAGTCCACATACACCACCTGCGCCGTCGCATTGGCAAATCCGTTATCCGAACAGTGCGGGGAGTGGGTTATCTGCTGGATGCCCAGCAGGCGGCAAGCTGCAAAGACTCTTCATGTCCCTGACCCGAACTCTGACACTACTCGTTACCACCACGGTATTGATGATTGCACTAGTGGCTGCAATCTGGAGCTATATCGAGAGCAATCACGAGTTGGGAGAGCTGTTCGATGCCGAGCTGGCCCAGAGCACCCGAATTGTTCAGGGCCTGGTCCGGAACATGGTGGAGTCGCCGCCCGATCATCTCTCGAAAATCCTGGAAGAGACGGTGAAACTTCTGGAAACCAGGCAAAAGGCAGGCGGTGATGATGCAATCCTGCCGGAGGGCTCTGGTCACAAATATGAGAAAAAAATCGCCTTTGAAGTCTGGTCTCCGGAAGGCGAGCCACTGCTGGATACCTTGGCAATAGCCGAACACCTGCCTCTGGAGCCAGGCTATTCCTGGACCGAGTCCATCGAATTTTCCTGGCGAACCTTTACCCTGCAAGATCCGGAAACCGGCTTCTGGATACGGACGGCCCAACGCGAGGATGTACGGGAAGAATTGAGCCAGGAACTGGCCATGGGGAATGTGCTGCCTCTGGTTTTTGCCATGCCGCTGCTGATGGCTGCGATTCTTATTGCCACCCAGCTGGGGTTGCGCCCGCTGCGCAGGCTGGAAAGACCGATCAGGCACATGGCACCGGAAAACCTTCACCCTTTGGACGACCAACATGCACCCAAAGAAGTCTCTGGACTGGTTCAGGCCGTTAACGGACTGCTCAAGCGCATGGATATGGCCCTGGAACGGGAGCGTCGGTTCTCCGCCAATGCCGCCCACGAGTTGCGTACCCCGCTATCGGCCCTGCGACTGAATCTGGAGCAAGCCTGCGAATTCCGCGCCGACGAGTTCGGCGGATTAACCGAATCAATCGACAGAATGGTTCACCTGGTTGAGCAAATGCTGTTGCTGAGCCGGGTGGATTCCGGTTCCGAATTCGACCCGGAGCACCACAATCTTTCAGCCGTTGTTGAACAGAGCATCGCCGATGTAACCCCCCTGGCCTTGAAAAAAGGCATTGAGGCGATTCTGGAGGACACCACCTGTCAGGCCGTGGTCAGCTGCCACGCCGCCCTGATCAATACGCTCATGCGTTCCCTGCTGGCCAACGCCATTCAGTACAGCCCGCGGGATACCGTTGTGAAAACTCACCTTAGTACCTCGGGTGACGGCTATCTCATCTATATTTGTGATGAGGGCCCCGGTATTTCTGTGGCTGACCGCGAACGTGCCCTGAGCCGCTTCGTGCGCCTTGACCAACGGGTGAGCGCGGGTGCCGGGCTCGGGCTGGCCATTGCCTGCAGAATAGTGGAGCTGCATGACGGAATGCTGACACTGAACGACCGCCCGGATGGCGGCAGTGGCTTATCGGTTGAGGTCTGGCTACCGGCCCGGCGACCACCCGATTTAGAGCCTGTTTAAGGTTCAGTTAAGCATCTCCGAGCAGAATACCGGCCTCATGAAAATGGGCCGGCATCCTGTCAGCCCTGGAAATCGGCATCAGGCAGGTGCTTTGTACTATGGAGCCAAAAACATCGGTTTCTGTCGTTATTCCTGCCCGGGATGAGCAGGAAAACATCGCCGGGCTGGTGACGGAAATAGACAGAGTCATGCACGATCGGCACGATAACCCCCGCTTTGAAATCGTCCTGGTGGACGACGGCAGCGGTGACCAGACGCTTGACACTGCACTCTCGACGGCTGCAGCGCTGGGGTGTGCGCTCCAGGCTATCCGTCACGAACGCAGTATCGGCCAGAGCGGCGCGCTGCAAACGGGCATCCGCCGGGCCCGCGGCAACCTCATAATCACCATGGACGGCGACGGCCAGAACGACCCGGCAGACATCCCTGCCCTACTGCAGTGTGCGGCGACCATTACTGCGGAGGATTACTGCGTCGCAGGTTTTCGCAAGAACCGCAGAGACACCCAGTGGAAACGCTTCCAGTCGAGGCTGGCCAACCGGGTGCGCAATGCCCTGCTGCGAGACGGAGTCCCGGACACCGGTTGTGGGCTCAAACTCCTCCCCAGAGCCACCTTTCTGCGGCTGCCATGGTTCGATCATGCCCACCGCTTTATTCCGGCCCTGGTCAAAGGTATTGGCGGCCAAGTAGCGGTGGTCGAGGTCAACCACCGCCACCGTCAGCAGGGGGTTTCCAAATATTCCGCCTGGAACCGGACCTGGGCCGGCATCGTCGACCTCGTCGGCATACTGTGGCTATTGCACCGCACCCGAATCGCACAAGTCAGCGAGTACCGTGACACGGAGTCGGCCTGAAGTGAATCGCTGGAAAGCGCCGCTACTGTTTCTGGTTCTGACTACTGCCGGTATCCTCGCCATACGACAGGGCTGGCTCGACCTGTTTGCCGACCAGCAACGGATAGCTGCGTACCTCAACGGCCACGGTTTGCCGGGTTTGTTGGCCATTGCCGCTGCCGGCGCCCTGTATACGGGCCTCGGCGGCCCGCGACAGCTGCTGGCATTTGTGTCCGGCTATGCCATGGGAGCACCGGGTGGAGCCCTGTTTTCCACACTAGTCACTACCCTGGGGGCTGCCGGCTGTTTCTATGCGGCACGGATACTGCTGCGACCCGGCCTGACCCGGCGTTTTGCGCGGCGCATGACAGTTTTCGATCAAGCCGTGGCGGAACAGCCCCTGATAAAGATCCTGGCGATCCGGCTATTGCCGGTAGGCAGCAACCTGTTGACCAATCTGATGGCAGGTGCCTCCGGCATTCGTCTGGTACCGTTTCTCACCGGCAGCGCCCTGGGGTATCTGCCTCAGATGTTGATCTTTGCCCTCACCGGTGCCGGGCTCGGTAGCGCGAACCAGCACCAGCTGCTATTAGCCATCCTGCTGTTCGCCATGGCAACCCTCATCGGCTCGGTGCTGTATCGTAACCACCGGGCCCGCACGCTGACCGAGCCGCTCTCCAACCAAACCTGACCTCCTGCCATGCCTGTATCCGAAGCGCACCATCGTGTATCCGCACGCCAGCCACAGCTGTCGGATAACCAGCTGCTTCTGCTTCTGCTCGCCTTTAGCGCAATCATGCTCTTCACCGGCATCGGCCTGCGCTCGCCCTGGCCAGCCGATGAACCCCGCTTCGCCGAAGTGGCGAGGGAGATGGTGGCCTCGGGGCAGTGGCTGATCCCCATGCGTGGGGGCGAGTATTATCCGGACAAGCCCCCGGTCTTCATGTGGGCCATCGCCTTTTTCTACTGGCTGACCGGTAACCTGAAGGTCGCCTTCCTGTTGCCCAATGCTCTTTGTGGCCTACTAACCGTGGCCCTGGTATTTGATCTGGGCCGGCGGCTATGGAGCCCGCGCACCGGCGCCATCGCTGTCTTTCTCCTGCTACTGGCTCCGCAGTTCCTGCTGCAGGCCAAGAATGCCCAGATCGATGCCATGGTGGCCTGTTGGATCACGGTTGCCGGCTATGGAATGCTGCGGCATTTCTTCGACAAGCCCGCCTGGGGCTGGTATTTCACTGCCTGGGGTTTTATGGGGCTGGGCATTATCACCAAAGGGGTTGGTTTTCTCCCCGCACTGATATTGCTCCCCGTCCTGCTACTGGCCGCAACCGACCGTACACGCTTCGCTGAGAGCTTACGCTGGCGTTGCGCCCTGGGTCCGCTCGTGATGGTTCTGGTAGCGGCCGCCTGGCTGCTCCCGATGGTGTGGGCGGTGGACCGGTTAGGCACCGACGCAGCCCTGACCTACCGGGACAATATCCTGTTTAAACAGACCGGTGAGCGTTATGTGAATTCATGGGGCCACATCAAACCCTGGCACTATTTTTTCTCCAATGTAATCCCCTCGCTATGGTTTCCGCTGCCCCTGCTGCTGCTGGCCGCATGGCGTCCGTGGGTACAACGCTTGCGGGCCGAACCGGTGCTGGTAACCATCTTTGCCTGGGTTGCACTGGTGGCCCTGTTCTTCAGTCTCAGTCCCGGCAAGCGTGGCGTCTATCTGTTACCGGCGCTGCCGATGTTTACTGTGGGCCTTGCGGCGGTCATGGACGGTCGGCGGCCTGCCCGGTGGCTGGGGCCGCTGCTGTCTGGCCTGCACCTGCTGCTGGCCGGGGCCCTGATTGCCCTGGGTATTCTCGCCTGGTTCCACCATCCATGGATGGTGGAAAAGGCCAGCGACTACACCCGTGATCCGACTCACCTGCACGGGATCGGCGGTTTCCTTGTAACCGTTGGCGCGGTGTGGCTCGTCACCCTTTTCATCTTCCGGCGCAGTCACGCTATCGGCGCTCTGTTTGCCGCAATAATGGCCAGCTGGTTGCTGTTCTCCACTTGGGGCTATCTGAATATCGAACCGCTGCGCACCCCGAGAAACGTTCTTTCAGCTGCAGAGGATATGCTGCCTGGGCAGGCCACCCTGGGGCTCGTCGATTTCAGGGAGCAGTTCATCCTGTTCTCGAAACTCGACGTCACCCACTTCAGCTATTTCACCAGCAGCCGGGAACAGGAGCGCAATGCCTGGCGATGGATGAACGAAGGCAACGACCGCTACCTGCTGGTGGGCGATGATCTCGAACTTGAGTGTTTCGACTCCCACAACGCCCGTCCCCTGGGCGTCGCACATCGACGGCGGTGGGTACTACTGGGACCGGAGCAACGCTTGGGTCGATGTGAGCCACCCGCAGTACGGCAGGAGTTTCACACACCCAATCCGGGCCGGTGGCTGGAGCCGAGCTGAGAATTCAGAAGCCCGAACTCATGGCGTCGCCCAACAGCGAAACGGCCGGCCGCGGGCCGAGTGGTAGTTCCATTGCACCATGCGGCTAGTGTCCTGTCCGAGATAGACTGACCTACTCGGCTCGGGCATCCTGCTTCGCTCTACCAAGTGCTTCCCTGCACTCGTCGGCTCGGGCACCCTGCTTCGCTCTATCAAGTGCTCCCCTGCACTCGTCGGCTCGGGCATCCTGCTTCGCTCTAACTCCTCCATCCGTGGAGTCGTTGCGGCCAAGCCTGATTGGCCAGTTCGCCTCAAATGACCGAAAAATCTGACTCAATCCGTCTTGTCCTCGTGACGGTC